>NZ_JBCPGE010000008.1:0-88131 GCF_040914025.1 Ruminococcus sp. RTP21484sp1_RTP21281st1_A8_RTP21281_210402 | reverse complement strand
CTTTTACACTTCCCTTTACCTGCAAATGACTGTTAAATCCTCCATATATGGAAAACATATCAAGATCATACGTTACCTGCACTTTTTTTCCTTCGCTGACCTGAAGTTTCAGGTTTTTGCTTTCATAAAATCCAGTGTTTCCAAGTTCTTTTCCTTTTTTTAATGCTTTATCACGGCTTTTCCCTTCTGGCCGTGCCGTTTCCAGACTGCCGTCAAGAGCTGCTTCGTAAGCCGCGGCTGTGAGCCAGACCTTATTATGTACGTAAAAAAACAAATACAAAGTTATCATCACAACCAGCAAAAGCAACGACATTAAAAGTGCTGCTTCTATTGTCATGCTTCCCTTTTTCATTCTCTTTTTCAATAAATCAAACCTCCAATATATCCCAACATAAGGAATGGAACGAAAGGCATCTCCGTCTTTTTCCCTTTGCCTGACAGAAATAACACCACAATCCCCCAAAAACAGCAGAAAAAAAGTCCCAATAAAAATGCTGACAATAGTTTCTCAAAAGGCAGTACTGTCCCAAGCGACAGAAATAAAAGACCATCTCCCATCCCAACAGCGCCTTTCGAGATGATACTGAGCCCGATCACAGCGGCCCCCATACAGACATTCCATACCAAATCCACACTCACAGTTCCAAGAAAGCAGGCTCTTATCATTCCCACAATTCCAAATACACCAATTGACAAAAGTGAAACTTCTCTTGTACGTATATCTTTCCAACTGTTAATTCCAAGAAATGCAAGAATGCAAATTCGTTCCATTATTTTATTCCCCTTTCATTTCTTCTTATTAACCACATCGTTTACATGCATGCAGATTACCAGCTTCCGACTCTTTTACCAGACGTACGGACCTTTTCAAGCCGCTGCAATTTTTGTCATTATGATATCGGTTTCCAGATTTTGTGATATAAACTGTACTTCCTGGAGCTTGCCCTCTACTGCAGCTTTCACATGCATGATATTTCTCTCCATTTTCATTTCGTCTGGAAGAAACATTTCCACCCGACACTTTAGTAACCGACAGATTGAGGTGACTGCAATTCAGCTTTTTGTGATACACCGAACCTGAAACCGTTACATACACCATATTTTCCGGTTTTTCATTCTCTTCACTATTCCCATTTCCTCTGTCCACGCCAGTCCAGGCATGAACCCTCACCTTGTTATACTGCCATTTAGCCGGAAGCGGTATCAATCCGCCAATTGGCTTGTATTTGTAAACATCAGGAAGCGTAATTTCTTCTACTCCGTCGCCTCCCACCACATACGCATACATTCCGGCTTCCTTTGCACTCTGGCACAATTTGCTCAAGTGTTCCGTCTGAATTCTGTATACATCCATAAAATGTATCATTGTCACCATTCCAAAGAAAAAGAGTGGAAGGGCAAAGGCCGCTTCTATCGTGAGACTGGCTTTTTTTACCTGCTCTTTTATTTCTTTCCCAAAGGCGCACAAAGACACTTTTCCGAAAAGACTTCTGGCAGAAAACGGGGACTTTCTGACAGACCGGATTCCCAGAGAACTCTTCCTTCTTGTTCTGCTCCTTAGAGCCTGTATATCTTTTCTCTTTTTTCTTTTAATCAATTTTCCATCTCCTTTCCGGGAAAGCATCCTTCTGCGCCTTTCTTATATAGTAATATGGCAAAAGACGATCTATTTTCCAGCTAAATATAGTGATATTCCCGCGTTACGGTAAACACTTTTCTTTTATTTGCCTTTACATCCACAGAAGCCTCCAGTGCAGTAATGCAATGATCCAGACAAAATTCATTCCAGTCTTCCATCTCCCGAAACGAACTTTCAATCATATCCATACCCCCTTTAACTTTTTGCGCCTTTGAAGTTGTCAATAAAAATATCTGCAAATAATCCTCATAGGATAACCCGTTTACATCGTTTTGCCTGTCCGTATCCAGCTTATCTACCAATGCCGGTAGCCCCTGCAGCGACAGCTGCCAGTTAGAGGCATTCTTAGTTAAAGGCACTTTTCCGCCGGCAAATAGCTCTCTTACATCCAGAATACTTTCAGCAAAAGCCCAGCATAGGATCAGCGCACCTTCAATCACCACAACTGCCGGTGGAATAAGAAATGCGGCTGCAATTGCCGCTGCCATGGCATGAATCTGCCCCATCATAAGCGCATCTGAAACCAGATATGCAACATTAAGTCCTTCCCGAACCATCAAAAGTTTTTTCGCTACATCTTTCAAATTTGCCTCATCACTGTTTTTCTTTCCAATAATGTACTCAATCTGATAGCTTAAGCCGCTCTTTCCTGGTTCTATATAGTTTCCCAGTTTTTCCATAAGATATTGCTGATACAAAACCTGAGAAAGCATACTTCCATCTGCTTTTACGGAATCCTCCATTGCCAATCCTGTTTCAAGTTTTCTTCCTGAAACCAATTCTTTAGTTTTTACCTTTTTGTCAGAAACTTCTTTTCCAAAAGGGAGAACCAGATCCAGAAGTCCCATTTTTCGTACTTTTCGAATTACTGGAATAGGATTTTCAACTTTTGCAGGAGGATTCTTTTCTGTCACAGACGGAAGCATTTTCCCATCTGTAAACCCATCCTGCCCATTCTGCTGTTCCTGTTTC
The DNA here is from genome assembly GCF_040914025.1 of Ruminococcus sp. RTP21484sp1_RTP21281st1_A8_RTP21281_210402. Taxonomy (NCBI): domain Bacteria; kingdom Bacillati; phylum Bacillota; class Clostridia; order Eubacteriales; family Oscillospiraceae; genus Ruminococcus; species Ruminococcus sp. RTP21484sp1_RTP21281st1_A8_RTP21281_210402. The sequence continues at coordinate 85,520 of NZ_JBCPGE010000008.1, read as the reverse complement.
TTTTTTTCTTCCAGCAAAGCCTGACTTTTTTGTTGTGCAGTATCCATTTCACTTTCATAATTTTCAATGGTTCCTTTACTTTCTATCTCATTGCCTTGTCGCTCCGCTTCAATTGTCTTTTTCTGCATATCTTGAATTTTGTTTAAAAGGAGCTTTGCCCCATGGCTTCCAAGAGTTTCTTTCATGTATTGGACTGCCTGCTGATAAAAGACTTCACCTTCTGAATCTGTCATCAGAAGATAACCGGAAATGCCACCCTGCTGTACTGACAATTTCTGACTATTTTGCTTCATCACAGGCTTCATATAAGATTCCAGATTATCATATATAGAGGCCAGATTCATTTCCTTTCCCCCACAGGCTCCGTCAACAGCGAACAAGTCAAAATCCTTTAAAAGGGACTTGTCATATTGTCCAAATAAAGAATACAGTCCAATATCTATCCCATTCAAAATCTGAGTTCTGGCCGCAGCCATTCTTGCTGACTCGAGTCCTGAGCTCAGCAGGGACAGAATAAGTCCAAGGGTTAAGGCCAGAAAAACAGTAATACTTCCTCTTTTTACCATGGCGCACCTCTCCTTTTCAAATCATTTTGTTAGTTGGAAATCATTTAAATAGAATTACTTTGCTTTGTGATCTTTGACAGAATATTCTTCACAAGACTGGTCAACTGGTCTTTAAAAATCATGACCAGTGCAATAAGAACTACAAGGATCAGAATAATTTCCACAACGCCTACAGCATCTTCTTCCCACAAAAATTCTCTCATCAGTCTGCGCAGTTCGCTCATATTTCTCACCTCCCTCAGCCTGAAAAATTTCCTTTGGCACTTTTCTTTTTAAATATGAAAATCGGCCTCCGGATTGGATTTATCCATAAAAGGACAGACAGGCCGGCAGCATAACAATAGCCATTACAACGCCCAGCATCAGTATCATTGGAAATAACAATTTGGTAGTTGCCGCTTCTCCTTGAACTTTTGCTTTTCTTTTCCTGTCATCCCAGGCTTCCACAGATTCTTTTTCCAGCATTTCTCCCATATGACGGCTGCCCTTCTGAAGATTCTGGATCAATAATGTTGCAAATGTTTTATATTTTACATGTCCGCACCTTTCACCAAAGCGGCGATAGGCTTCCATTTCTGAAATTCCACTCTCCATTTCATGGCAGGCAGTAACAATCTCTTCATATGCAATACGTTTTTCATTTTTGTTTTTATAATCCGAAGCCATCTTCCTAAACGTATTTCGAACAGTCATTCCAGCCTGCACCAACAAGGTGAACTTCATGATCAGTCCCGGATAGTCCATCATCAGTTCTTCATATCTTTTCGTTCTGGCTTTCTGCTCTTCTCGCGCAATTATAACAATCATGACAAATGCTGCTGCAAGGAAAATTGCTGTCAACATGTTTCCGGTAGTATCATAAGGTATTTTCCACTCCAGTTTTCTTCCTTCCCAGTCAGATGGAAGATAATAATACTCAGAGTCTTCCAGTTCGCTGTTATAATTTGCTACAAATTCCAAAAGCTTCTGTTCTTCGTCTTCCTCTTTCGTCAACACTTCCGGCTGCCCGGTATCTTCCTTTTCCAGTTCTTTTTCCGGGATCTGTACATAGACACTGCCTGTTTCTTCTCCTTCCACGGATACCATAAATTTTTCTTCATAAGCATTTTCCTCCTTTTTCAACTCATAACCGTCTTCAAATACCTGTCCGCCACCTTTTGTCCAAGTCAGCAGTCCTCCTGTTATATTTCCTGCCAGAGCAACCACAAGAAACATCTTTCTGCCTTTTACCGTACCAATGTTTTCTACATGGATCCAACCTAAAGTACTGCATACGGTCAAAAGCAATAATATAACAAAAATGACAATATGGAGCCACATCCACTACACCTCGATTTCCACAATTCTTTTCCCCATCCAGTAAGCAGCTCCATATACTGTAAGACAGACTGTCATTGCACAGATTCCAAATGGATTTCCGTAGAGAATATCCAGAAATCCCGGTGATGCCAGCTGCAGATAAAGAATAATTCCTGCCGGCATAAGACTCATGATCATCTGTTCCGACTTCTTCGCAGCCAGAGTCGCTTCAATTTCTTTTTTTACATCAATCTTATCGCCCAGCATTCGAGCCACTTTCTGAATTACATTTCCAAGATCACCACCGCTTCTTTTTGCTGTATACAAAACTGAAGCAAAGTTTTCAATATCCTCAACCTTACAGCGCTGCCCAAGATCCAGAAATAATTCTTCTACCGGCACACTCACTCTCTGTTGTGTCTCTATATAACGAAATTCAGCTACAATATCTTCATTCTTCGGATATAGCTGCTCTAGATCACGCACACAGGCAGAAACTGCATTTTCCACAGAATATCCAGCCTGTACCGCCACACTCATAGAATTCAATGCATCCCGAAACTGATAATTAAGGCGCCGTTTTCTTTCTCTGATCATCTGTTTCTTCTTCCACTTCAGAAAGAACACAGAAACCGGAACCACAAGTAACATTACCCAAGGTGTTTGATAGAACAAATAATCTACAGCACCACACAATGCTGCACTTTCTCCTATATATTTTAAAATTTCTTTCTGAGAATATCTGTATTTTCCATAATCAACTTTCTGCCTGATCATAATTTCACCCCCGCCCGTTCCAGTTTTTCTCTGTGCAGGAGAGGCTCCACAGGCACCAGACCACACCCATCCTGCCATTGATACAATGGTTGTATCCTGATTTCACCATCCGCATACGCACATACTTCTGAAACTTCCAGAAGTTTTCTTGATTTATCGCGCATACGTCCCAGATGCACAAGAATATCTACGCCAGAGGCGATCTGCCTTCTTACCGCCTGAAGCGGCAGATCCAGTTCCGCCATCAATGTCATTATTTCCAGTCTGGCCAGCATATCACGGCAACTGTTTGCATGAGCTGTTCCAAGACTGCCTTCATGCCCGGTGTTCAGTGCCTGAAGCATATCCATAGCTTCCCCACCCCGTACTTCTCCTACGATTATTCGATCCGGTCTCATACGAAGTGCAGACTTAATAAGATCTCTTATACTTACTCCCGGTGCTCCGTTTATGGTCGCTGTCCGGGCTTCAAGGCGCACCAGATTTGCAATCCCTTGAAGCTTCAGTTCTGCATTGTCCTCAATAGTGATAATCCGTTCATCTTTTGGTATGTACTCTGACAAAGCCCCCAGGAATGTGGTCTTCCCACTTCCCGTTCCTCCGCCAATTACAATTGAATACCGGGCCCTTACCAGTTTTTCCAAAAAGGACGCGCACTCTGGAGTTATACTTCCCAGTTCAATCAGCTTTTCCATTGTAATTGGAGTATCCGGAAAACGTCTTATTGTCAGAATTGGACCATTTAATGCTACCGGAGCCACAACCACATTGACTCTGGCGCCATTTTCCAGTCTAGCATCTACTATAGGAGATGATTCATTCACAATGCGATTGCATTTTCCCACTATCTGTTGTATCACATCCTCCAGCTTTTCCTGATCTGTAAAAGACTTCGGCCACCTTGTCAGTTTTCCTTTTCGTTCTACAAAAATAGAATCCGGACCATTCACCATAATCTCAGTTACAGTTTCATCTTCGATCAATTCCTGTAATACATCAAGCTTCCTGACGGAATAAAACAGTTCCTGGCGAAGCTGCACTTTTTCTTTCAGGCTCACTCCTGATTCCCGCAGAGTGTTTACGATCAGCTCATCAATCGTTTCCAGAATTTCCTGGTCTGTAAGTTCCCGGTAAACATCCAGCTTCTCCATGAGCATTTGTCTTAGTTTGCGAAAGATTTCCTGACTCATTCCTTTTCCTTTCTCAGAATTTCCCTGACATAATCTCCAAGTTCACTCCACAGCAGCCCTTCAATATAATTCTCCGGTGCCACGTTTCCTCCATGAAAAGGCGGGCGTACCTTTACAGTTCTGGTAAGAATCTGCGGATAATCCCAGATTCTTATCAGGTTTTCGAATTGGGCAATCTTGGATATGGATACCGGATCAGACAGCACTGGCATATAAATTCTCCGGCACATATCCAGAACTTGAAAAGTCCCATCTACAGCCCCTCCAATATCCAGAATCACAAATTCGTAATTACTGTGAAGTACAATCTCCTGTATCAGTTTTTCCCAGTCTTCCCATGCAGTTCCTCGTATGTCCTCTGGCGTACGTACAGGCGGAATGAAATCCAGATTGTTTATTGTCTGTACCATACTGTTCATCTTATAAATCAGATTTCCATTTTCCTGCCGTACAAAATAAAGAAGATCACTTAAATTCTGTGCGAACCCTTTTCCCAACATTTCTTCAAAGCCGGAGTATTCCTCCAGATTCAGATAAAGAACAGCTCTTTCTTTTGCCAGAATCTGTCCTAATGTAAGTGCAAACGATGTTTTCAGGCAGCGCCCCAAAGGAGAATATACTGCATAAATTTCCGTGGTCTTTTTCAGTACAGGAAAAACAGCCGGAGCTACTGCTTTCTCGGCTCCGTAACACGCCATCACTTCTCGCACAACATCTGAAGAGGCCTGATATTTATACACACTTGGATAACGGTCCAGATCCGGTGGGTGCACGCCTTCCGAAAGTATAACAATTTTACCAATTTCCAATTCCTGCACCTGACGGCACATAGCCTTCTGGGAAATCAGCAGCAACTCTATGTGATTCATTTTCCCATAGGCGATCAGACTCTCTACGTTGGTAAATGCCTGAATCTCAAATGGGATATTTTTCTTATGATTAAGATAATCCATAAAATTCAAGGCATAATCCACCTCAAGATCACAGACAGCAAAAATATTCTTCTTCAATAGACACCTCCCGCATAAAGCAATGCACTTAAAAATATAGGAACTGTGAAATGAAAGTTTTCCAACGGCATACCGCTTTTGTAATAGGGTTCTCTTTTTCCTGTTTTGAAATAAACACTGATGTAATGTAATAAGTAAAGAATTCGCTGGCAGACAATGCCGCTTGAAATCATAAGAGCAGCTGATATGACAGCTCCAATCAGAAAGGAATAGGAAATGCAATTGAGAATTTTCGTCGGTCCGATCATGCTTCCAATAACACTCAAGAGCTTGATGTCTCCGGCTCCCAGCATTCTGAATATGAATAAAATCCCCAGAATCAGTATCGGTACCAGCAGACCGCATATCCAAGATCCGAGACTGCTAACATCCATTTTCCATATTCGCGTAAACAAACTGACCAGTACACAAAAAAGCAGCCAGCCATTGTCTACCTTCGCTCTCTGAATATCCATCAGAGCGGCGCAGCCTGCCGCTATAGCAGGAAATATTCTGTAAAAAAGCATAGACGTACCATCCCTTCTTTTACATAGATTTACTAATAACAGGAGGCTATCTTGAAGTATTTTAGAGCCTGTTTGAGAAAGGCTTTCTGTATTTTATCTTTCGTAGAATAGGGAATAGTCGATCTGAAAAGATGACCTTCGATACCAGATGACTTCTGGTGAGTCTTATTATAGGTTCTCTATCTCCATTTGTCCAGTCTTTTTTTTACAAATTTTTCTAAAAAAACTATAAACCTTTTTGTTCTTGCAGTATAATATTAACGGAGGTAAAATTATGACAATATTAACATGTCTTGGTGACAGCATCACCGATTGTGAACACTGCTTTTCCAGAGATTTCCTTGGCAATGGCTATGTAAAAATGCTGTCAGACTGTCTTAAAAGGGACGGCTCAGACTATCAGGTACGCAATTATGGCACTGACGGCTTTACTATAAACAGACTTCTGCAGAGAATTCAGGGTGATTCTGATTTTACAAGTGATATTATAACAATTTTAATCGGAATTAATGATATTGGATTAATAATGAATACGGACAGAACACCGTTTCAGCAGAGGAATATGCTTTTTTCTTTTTACAAATGCTATGCAGATCTTATAACAATATTAGCAAAATCAAACTCGCGCATTATTTTAATGGAGCCTTTTCTTTTTCCCTGGCCTGCCTGTTATAGAACCTGGCTTCCTTTTCGCCAGAAAATATCACAAATGATCCACCAGCTATCAGAACAGTTTCAAATTCCTTATCTTACATTGCATGAGGAATTGAATGAAAAGGCGCGTCGTTATGGATATTCAGAAATTACTACAGATGGGATTCACCTTACTGAGCAGGGACAAAAATTTCTGGCAGACAGATTGTATAAATTAATTTGCGGCTATTCACCGTACTAGTACATCGTTTTCGAAATAACTATACCACTCACTTGTCTGTGAATCCGATTGCACAGGTATAAAAGCCTCGGCGTAGCCCGCTACGCCTGCGTTTTTATACCTGCACACTCGAATTCACATCCTACGCGATTGGTATAGTTATTTACGAAACGATGTACTAGAGCGTGTTTGAAAAAGGCTTTCTGCAAGATGTGTAAAAAGCAATCTGTCTTATAACAGACTATTTTCAGTTGCATTGCTGGATACAATTATGTATAATGACCCTAAACTTATAAAAGAAGGTTTTTTTATGGATAAAATCATTAAAGAAATTGAAGATATGTCACTAAATGCATGGCCCTCCCATAAAATGGAGCTTTATGATGGATGGATTCTCCGTTTTTCCTATTTTTATACACATAGAACAAACAGTGTGGAGCAGTTCGGAACTTCTACCCTTTCCTGGAGGGAAAAGGTTTCTTTCTGCGAAGCAGAGTATGCCCGACTGGGCAGCCCTGCAATTTTTAAGATCAGTCCTCTGGTTTCTCCGAATTTTGATTATCTTCTGGAAAACCGCAACTACGAAATCCAGCATACAACAAATGTTATGGCAGCCTCACTGGATGGAGCAGATCTTTCTGCGCCTTGCGATCAGGTAACTCTTACTGACGATATTCCAGATATTTGGATTGAAAGTCTTTTTGATCTGAAAGGCACCATTAATCCTGTTCACCGTGCTGTAGTTCCATCCATGTATCATGCCATCGTAAAAGACACCGTATGCGCCTCCATCTGGAGTAACGGAAAAATTATTGCAACCGGGCTTGGCATTCTGGATCGAAATTATATTGGATTGTACGCTATCCATGTTCGCGAAGATTTCAGACACAAGGGTTATGCTCGTCAGATTTGTACTGCACTTCTAAAAGAAGGAAAAAAGAAAGGCGCAACTAAGGCCTATCTTCAGGTAGTAGAGGGAAACACTCCAGCACGTAATCTTTATGAATCACTTGGACTTCATTATCTCTACACCTATTGGTTCCGGGTTCAGACACATACAAACTGAAAACTTTTCAGAGCATGTTTAAAAAAGGCTGCGATCAGTGTTTATCCTGATCACAGCCTTTTATTTGGGAATCGTATTTTTTGACTTATTCAACAAGTTGATTTCTCAAACAATCAACTTTCCAGTAAGTGCATTGCTTCATAATCCATCTTATGCCATATTATTTAATTTGGGGTTTTGTATATAATTCAGATCCTGGACTGCTGCCATTTATACGGTCTTCTTCTCCAGCTTAGCAGGTCTTATGTTTCCTACAACCATGCCTGTAAGCGGGCTGTAATAAAGAAGACTGGTAAGTACGGAGTAGATTGGAGTCATGATTGCAAACTGTACAAGACGTCCTGGCATAATTGCATAGAAGTTTGCTCCGATCATTACCAGTCCTGCAGTGGTCAGTCCAAGTGTTCCCACTACGCCAGAGACTGCAATTGCGACACACATAACAACAGTCTTTACTTTTCTGTTCTTTTCAGCCATTAGTTTTCCAGCCAGTCCGGGGATCACACCCCAGGCAACTGCTGATAAAGTAATCAGTGGATTAACTCCATAGCCTTTCATAAAACATCCAATAATATCGGCAACAGCACCTTCTACACCACCAGCTACAGGTCCCATCCAAAGACCTGCCAATACAGTGGCGACAGTCCCCAATGTAATTCGATATACACCAAGATCAATTACCAGAACGCGTGACAGCACAAGCTGGATTGCTACCAGCAGTGCAAGGAATACAAGAGTCTTAACACTCCATGTCTGTTTGTTTTTACGCATAAAAAAAACACCTCCATAATGATTAAAATAACAGAGTAGTTACCATAAATAATAATCCCTCCACATTATGAGATGTTCTCACATGTAGCAACGGGTGCGGAAAATATATCGTAAACAGTCCTGCTGCTTTTCGTTTCACGGCGACTCCCCAGCCAATGAACACTTGACGCATAAATTCCTACTTCGCTATTATTTATTTAAAATGATTATAGCACAAAATATAGAAATTTCAATATGTATTTGTTATAATATTCACATAAATAAATTAGTCGTTACTGTTTACTGGTAATGTTCCGCGAGTGTTTTTTGTGAACAAAGTTCACAGAAAACCCGAGAATCTTAGCGCGAAATCATGCGAATGCATGATTTCTGTGCATCGCGAAGCGCGTTACTGTTCACTGACAAATGTTTGTGCATACTCTCCTCTTTTTCGCATATTCTAAGAATATCTTCCCTTATATAGGAAAAATATTTGACAAAAAGGAGTGTTTCTATGAATATAAAATCCACAAACAAATCATCCTGCCAAAAACAGTCGCCACTACAGAATCCTTACAATGTTTTTTATAATAATTACATGAATACAAATGCTACTACAGAATGTACAGGACTTGGCTATCGTATGCCAGATAACTCGGAGGAATGGAATGCATGCCGAGAGGTTTTCGATTTTCTTCCTGTACCATTTCCGGATTCGGAGGATACAAAGCAACAATGAAAAATTTCACAAAACTATTACTTGGCTCTTTGGTACTGTTCTCTCTGTCAGGATGTACTGCCGGTGATATAATCACCAGCTATACTTCTACTTCTGATCAGAGTGAAACCACCTTACAGAACACTTCAGAAACGCCCAAACAGCGTGTTTATATGGATGAAATCAAAGGAACCCTTAAGGATTTCACCGGTGCCACCCTGACTATGGAAAGTCAGGAACAAACTTACGTTTTTGATCTTTCTGAAGCAACTTTGGAATGCGAAGATGGCATGATCACTGGAGATGAAATCAGTGTCATTTATGAGGGTCAGCTCTCTAACAAAGATACCAGCACTGTAAAAGCATTGAAAGTAGTAGACGACTTTCACAAAAAGCATCAGCTGGAAGTACGAAAGGCCTATGGGGAAGTACAGAGTCTGACTCCAAATACCATTACCATAAAAAATAAAAAAGGCAAAACAGCCACCTATCCAATCACTGGAACTGAACAATATTATCAGAATGGCATCCGCACCGGTGTATGGGTATACATTCATTTTAAAGGCAAGTTTGCTTCCAGTCAGGATACCCAAAGTTCTTCTCTTAATGCCAGTCATCTGAAAGTACTAAGCATTTCAGATATTGATCCGCTTACACTTCCAGATCCAACACCAACACCAGATCCTGCACAAGTTTCTGCCGATGACTCAGCAAAAGAACAGCAGATTCATGCAGAAATTCAGAATATTTCCCTGAATACGCTCACAGTTCTTCCCTCTGGCTCTGACAGCACAATAAATGTGGACTTGTCTCAGATTCCTTCTTACTTTAAAGGTGGAACAGCACCAGGCTCCTATGTAACCATAACTTGCACTGGACAATTTCAGGGAAATTCACTGGATGGTGTTACTGTTACAGCAGTCACCGGTGATGATCCGGATTCTCTTGGAAGCCGGGAAATTACCAGCTCAGTCAGCGGTACAATTATAGGCCATACAGCAAATACCGTCACACTTCAAACTGGCGATGGCGCAACCATAACCTGCTTTACAGAAGGGGCAAAGGATACCTCCACCAGTAATATGGAATCCGGCGCAGGTATCTGCATTACCTTTGATCCTACAAAATCCAAAAATTCCAACATTTATACATCTATCAAGATTCAGGACGCCTGAAGGTGTCCTGAATCCTTTTCTCTCCATCTGCCAGCCAGGCTCTCACATCCCCGGATTCTCCCAGAATGTCCATAAATGCCTGGTATTCATCCATTAAGCCCTTCCCATGTAAGACCATATAAGCTCCTGCATCACTTCCAAGAGCCACCTTTGCTCGGTACTTGTATGCCAGACGAAGGTTCTTTGCGGCCAGTTCTATAATAGGATCAAGCACTGATTCCTTATATCTTCCACATCCACGAAGATTTCGAATTGTCACAAGAGTAGGAACCCATACACTATCACTGTCAGCTAATTCTCTGATTGTTTCCGGATCAATATAATTTCCATGTTCTACTGAATCCACACCAGCTTCCACAGCTGCCTGTACACCATAAATTCCATTGGTATGGCTCATCACCGCCATCCCTTCTTCATGGGCAATATGTACCATCTCGCAGACTTCCTTCCTGTCTAAAGGCGTTCCGGTAATCTGTCCATGGTTATTAAAATCCAGAAGTCCTGTGGTCATAATTTTAATAAAATCTGCCCCTTTGTTTTTCGCTTCTTTCAAAAGGACATGGTATTCTTTCATAGTGTCAAAACCTTTTCCCACGATAGAGCCATAGTGTCCATTTTTATGGATGGCAAAAATAGGAGTACGATAATCAATTCCATATTCTGGTGCCAGTTTCCTGGCTCTTTCCGATACTCCTAATGCATCTCCACCATCTCTTACAAAGACAATCCCCAGCTCTTCATAAGCTTTCAAATGTTTCCGTATCACTTCATCGTTTACATGATCCTTATGAATAGAAATTGCATCTTTATAATTCAGTCCATCCATGATCAGGTGCGCATGACACTCTCCAAACATTTCTTCCTATAACACTGATTATCTTGAAAAATAATTCAGCTTTTCCTTTCTTCCGCAGAGCGTGTTTGAAAAAAGGACTTCTGCAAGATGTGCGTCACAATTTGTGGGAGATTTTGTCCGGAGGAGGGCATCGTAGCGGGCTATGACAACCGAATTCGGGCAAAATATACCGCAAAGTGGGGCGTACAGATTGTGGGAATGCTTTTTCAAACACGCTCTAATACGGATTTTTTTCAATCCTCTTTTATTATTTATTGCAACTATTCAGCGGGTGCTATTCCGCAAGGTGCTTTTGCGAAGGAACTGAACAACTGCTATTTATTTTCGAAAAAGGCTCGAATTTCTTTCTCGGAAGCCTGCACAGACCCCTGTACAAAGAAAGGCTTACCGCCTCCCCTGCCATTCAATACTGCATTCATCTCTTTTGTAAACTGACGTAAGTCTCCGTCTTTTTCTCCCATAGCATACTTATAGCTTCCATCTGCATTCCTGGAGAATACTGCACAACGCCCCTTACAGACCTGTAAAATTGCATCTGTAAGCTTCTGAACGCTTCCTGCTTCCATTCCTTCCTGGAATAAAAGCACATTCTCTTTTTCTTTCCATTTAGCAGCTTCGCCAACGATAAATTCTTCTTCTAACGCATGTACTCTTCCCTTCAGAGCAAAATTTTCATCCTGAAGCCTTGCTACCGCTGACGCTGTTTTGTCCATTTTCGCAGACAGCTTCACGGAAATCTGACGATTCTGTTCATTTACCATATTCAGATAATCAAGCACTCGCTTACCTGACAGCATTTCCATACGAACCCCCTCACGGAATTTCACCACAGAAAGCAACTTCACCATTCCAATTTCTCCAGTACGCGTCACATGAGTTCCGCAGCATGCGCAGGTATCTGCTCCTGGAAAGCGCACAATACGAACCCATCCGGAAAGCTCTTTCTTGCTTCTGTAATCCAGATTTTTAAGTTCCTCCTCTGTAGGATAAAAAATCTCAACTTCCTGGTTTTCCCAGATAATCTGATTCACTTTCGCTTCGATTTCGGCCATTTGTTCTTCATCCAGCATTCCGTTGAAATCGATGGTGATCACATCGCTTCCCATGTGGAATCCCACATTGTCATATCCAAATGCTTCGTGTACCAGCCCACTTACAATATGCTCTCCGGAATGCTGCTGCATAAGATCAAATCTTCTGCCCCAGTTAATTTTTCCTATTACATCCATACCGACTTCCAAAGGCCCATCTGTATAATGAATTAACTCTCCATCCTTCTCATGAACTTCCTTAACATTTATTCCGCCTAATATACCGGTATCACTGGGCTGTCCGCCTCCTTCTGGATAAAAAGCTGTCTGGTTTAAAATTATTTCATAGCCTTTCTTGCTCTCACGACACTCCAACACCTTGGCGGTAAATTCTTTTTTATATACATCTTCATAATATAACTTTTTTGTCTCGTACATAAATGCTCCTTCTTTCATAAATTAAACAGCAGGATTTATTTCTATCTTTTATTCACGAAACTGATTATAGTCTATTTATGCTCTTCCCGCAATTTTTATTTTTTCTTTGTATTTAGTCATTTCAGGACGTGTTCAAAATATGCCGCAATCTCCCACAAAGTGTGACGCACACCTTGCATAAAGCCTTTTCAAACACGCTCTAACCCATCCGATATCTATGAATTCTCTCATGCAAGCATGGCTCATTCATGGTTTCCATCCGGGACTTTCATAGTAAAAACACCTTGCAAAATAGTACCAGCTGAATAATTACAAAATTTTTATTTATTTTTGAAGAACTTTATCAGGCAGTCGCGTTATAATTAGAGAACGGACAGGAAGGAGGCTGATAACATTTCACAGGAAGAATATCTGGAATATCTGATTGACCAATACCAGAATCTGATATATTCCATATGTCTGAAATCAGTAGGTAATCCTTTCGATGCAGAAGACCTCACTCAGGAGGTATTCCTGTCTGCCTACAAAAGTCTCGCCCACTTCGATGGGCTTTATGAAAAAGCCTGGCTTAGCAAAATTGCAGTACGCAAATGCCTTGATTTCCTAAAAGCTGCCGGACGCCGTTCAATTCCAACGGAAGATATTTATTTCTCACAGCTTCCTGATCTGGAGAATCATTCTTCCCCAGAGGAACAGTATCTGCAGTCTGATTCGGAACAGCAGGTATTTCGGATATGCAGCAGCCTGAAAAGTCCTTACAAGGAAATTGCCATTGCTCATTTCTGTAAACAAATGTCCGTAACAGAAATATCGCAAAAAGAAGGCAAAAACCCTAAGACCATTCAGACACAGCTATATCGTGCAAAAAACATGTTGAAAAAAATGTTGGCAGAAAGGAGCGATTAAATGCATATCAATAGTAATGACCTGAATAATTTTCAAAATGAAGAGATGAACACTGATGAAATCATTGCATTTCTGGAACATATGAATCACTGCGACTACTGTCTTAACCAGCTTGTGGACGAATATACAGATCATGCATCCTCAGCTCCCGCCTATCTGAAAGGAACAATTATGGAACGTGTTACAGCTCCTGATATTCAGATACAGAAAACAGCAGCGGATGCCACCTATAAAATGCGGTTTTTCTATGAGGGGCTCCGCACTGTAGTCGGAGTCGTACTTGCACTGGTTATGTTGTTCAGCCTTGGGCAAATGGACTTCGTCTCGCCTCAGCTTCCGCAGTCCACAGCCAAATCATCTGAAACGCGCCGGGAAATTAGAACTTCATTACGTAATTTTTCAAATGGAATTACAGATGGAATCTCTGATGCTCCCCAGAAAGTTGTCAACTACATTAATTCTATTTCAAATACAATAACAAACGGAGGTAACTAACATGCAAAAACAAAAAAAGGGATTCCTGCTTTTTATCTCTTCCCTGATTCCTGGTGCGGGAGAAATGTATATGGGATTCTTTAAGCAGGGAATCAGCATTATGACTCTATTCTGGGCTATTATCGCAATTGCCGGAGGGCTTAATATCTCCTCTCTGGTTATCTTTCTTCCTGTATTATGGTTCTACAGTTTCTTCCATGTTCATAACTTGAAAGAACTGCCGGAAGAAGAATTTTACGCGATAGAGGATAACTATATTCTGCATCTTGACCGTATATTTCAGAATAATATCAGGCTCTCGCAAAAACATATTAAAATTGCGGCAATTCTCCTGATTGTTTTCGGAGTTGCTGTTTTCTGGAATGGTTTCCGTGATCTGCTCTTCTGGATTTTACCAAATTCTCTGGCTATTATTATACAGGATATCATGTACCAGATTCCTTCTGTTATCATTGGAATTCTGATCATCGTTGCCGGTTATCAGCTTCTTACAGGAAAAATCAAAAGCATCTCTCCTGACGAAAAAGCTGATTGTAAAAAAGATGTGTCAGAACATTATTGGCAGCCATATCGTCCTTATCAACAGCCTGTTGATAACAGCGCTCCACAAATGAATACAAAATCAGCACCTGCCTCAACAGTGTCTTCAACAACACAGCCAGATCAGAATGCGGATAATGTAATAAAGAATACCGATATCAAAATTTCGGATACTACTTCAGTTCAACCATTCATTACTGCTGAGCCAGACAATAATTCTGCAAAATAGAGTAACTATTCCAATAAAAGTCAGGTATCTGCCACATAATATTTCTAATAACTTTACCGCCGATAAATTTATTTTATCGGCGGTATTTTTATTGAGATTTCTCCAAAAGCCAGCTTACTCTGAGTGCCATCAGTCTCCTGAACCAGCAATTTCCCATCTGGACAAATCGCTAATGCTCTGGCACTTCTGCTGCTTTTATTATCTGTAATTGTAATTTCATTTCCCGGAACAATATTATGTTCCACGTATTCTTCTGACAATTTCAATTCCCGGGTTTCTTCCAGAAGATAGTTCACAATCTGCGCTGCAAGGCGGTTCCTGTCCGCAGTTCTGGAGGATTGTTCATCTTCGTAGATTCCTCCGGCAATTTCCTGAAGCTCTTTGGGGAATTGTTCCTGCTCAACGTACAAGTTCAGCCCAATTCCTACAATTGCAAATTCTATATTTCCACTTTCAAAATCTGTGACCGCCTCTGTAAGAATACCACAAACCTTACGGTTATCCTTGTACAGGTCATTTACCCATTTAATTCCAAGTTTTACACCGCATACTTCTTTCACAGCCTTATACACTGCAGTAGCTGCTGCAGTAGTGATCAGAAGACTGCCCTCCAGTGTCCCCTTCGGTTCCAGAATAACACTGAGATAAATCCCATTGCCTTTAGGAGAATAAAACTCCCTGCCTCTTCGTCCTCTTCCTGCTGTCTGCTCCATGGCAACAACAAAAGAGCCGTGTCCAGCCATTCCGCTCACAGCCAGCTGCCTGGCCTCCAGATTGGTAGAGCTGATTGCATCAAATATTTTTATCTCAACCTGTGGATCCTCCAGAAAAAGTCTGATTCCCTCTGCTGAAATCAGATTACTCTCTCTTGCAAGCATATATCCCTTATTCGGTCCGGCCTCAATGGGGTATCCTTCCTGGCGCAGACTGTTCACAGCTTTCCAAACTGCGGCTCGTGTACAGGAAAGCTCCCTGCCAATATCCTCGCCAGATAAAGTTTCACCTTTATGCTGTTCTAATAACTCCAAAAGTCTGGATTTAACCGTCATGCTTTTATCCTTCATAATTCTCCAGGGCTTTTCTTAAAAAATCCCGGTATTCTTTTCGCACATTCTCCGGTGAAATCACTCTCACGCTATTTCCAAGGGCAGCAAGCCAGCCATAAAACTGTGTACTTACATTCACCTGTACCCTGGTGACGGAGTGCTCATTGTCCTTGGACATGATCATAATATCCTGCCCAAATCGATCAATCATTACACCAACAAGATGGTTCTCAAATTCCAGATTAACTTTCTCTTCACGGCCTCCAAACATTCCAAAAGTACCGGCAGCAAATCTGGCACTGTCAAATTTCCGGAAGAGTTCGGCACCATTTCTTGCTTCATTCTCTGTAAGGATCTTCAACATTTTGTCTACGCGGTAATGCTTCACAATGCCACTCTTCTCATCAACTCCTATCAGATAATAATTACCATCCTGCCATATCATCTGCCATGGACTGATCTGATAGCGAGCTCCACCTTTCTTCAAATGTTTCTCCTTGGACACTGTCCATTCTGTATACTGGAAGCTGATCTGTCTGTTCTGTGAAATTGCTCTGTGTATCTCATCTACATTATAATAAATGCTCTCGTTTGTATTCTTCACCTGATCCAGTACGATTGCCTGCCGCTGCAGGTCTTTGGCCTGATAAATACTGGTAAGGTGCTCCAGTTTCTGGATCAACTGCCGCGATTTCCCAACAGTAAGAAATCTGGAAAACTGAACAGCATCTACAAGAAGCTTCAGCTCTGCAGTCTCAAACTCACGGCTTGCAAGATAAAAACCTGACGGTCTCTCTCTTCGATTCATAATATCCATTCCAAACACACGCAAAGTCTCTATATCGTCATATATCGTCTTCCGCTCTGCATGAATTCCCAGACTCTCCAGATAGGAAATCAGATCTTTCACACTCATGGGATGTGCCTCATCTGTTTTCTCAGAAAAGACTCGCATAAGATATAAAATTTTCAGTTTCTGCTGGAAAGATTTTGGCATATCCTTACTCCTATTTATCTGTCAATACCGCTACGACTCCAGAATATAATACCATAAAAGCAAAGAGCAGAGCAATAAGATCTGCACCATGAAAATCATAATTAAAGATCATAGCTCCCCCGATCATGAGCTCCAACGTAATAAAAAGTCCCAGTATCATGGCTGTGCTCCCGGAAAATTTCCTGCCGCGGCTCTCCTGTGTATCCTCCATATATCCCTCTGCAAGGGCAGCTCTTCTGCTGTTAATATTTCTGCCTGATTTCCACATAATATCTCCTCCGTTTCCCAAACTCCAATATCATCCGCCATCAAATACCGAACGTATTTTCCGAACATATTTTCTTTATGAGACTAGTCTACCACAATATCAGTCCTATAAAACGGTATGAATCCATCATTTTCGAATATCTGTTCGTTTTTGAGTGATAAAAAAACGTCTGAACCTGTTTTAAACAGAACCAGACGTTTTCCTTTTTACAAAATCTAAATGAACATGTTTACAGGCTTATTTATTCGCTATACTTTCATAGTAGTTAATCCACAAACATGTTTTTACATAAATCCGGCGAACACAGAAGCGGCGATAACAGTAAGAAGTCCGGCAACGGCAATTGCCAGGCTGCTCATAGCACCTTCTACAGGACCCAGTTCCATTGCCTTAGATGTACCTATGGCATGGGCTGAAGTTCCAAGTGCCAGACCTTTCGCGATAGGCTCCTCAATTTTTGCCACTTTAAGGACTGCCTCCGCAATCACATTTCCCAGCACACCAGTGATAATAATAACTGCAACCGTGATCGTAACAAGTCCGCCAAGTTCTTCCGATACACCCATTCCAATGGCTGTAGTAATGGATTTCGGAAGCAGAGTAACATACTCCGAATGGGAAAGTCCAAACAGCTTTGCAAAAATCAAGACACTGACCATACTTGCAAGTACACCGGAAACAATTCCTATAACGACAGCTTTCAGATTCTTACGAAGCACAGTAAGCTGTCTGTAAAGCGGTACCGCAAGACATACTGTAGCAGGAGTAAGCAGATAACTGATATACTGACCGCCTGCATTGTAGGTCTTATAATCCACCTGCATAAGCTGAAGCATTCCCATTACACATAGAATTGCAATCAAAAGAGGATTAAACAGCGCCATTTTAAACTTTTTCTTCAGCAAAAGACCGACCTCATATCCAGCCAGACTTAATGCCGCCCCGAAAAACAGGGAATTTTCTATAAAATTTATCATTTCTTATCTTTCCCCCTGTCCTTTCTGATCACAAACTGAGTACTGCGTCCAGTAACTACCATTACAATGACGGTTGTCAGAATTGTTATGAGCACAACAGGAAGCCAGATTGGCTGCAGATCACCCCACGCTTCCAAAAGTCCCACACCTGCAGGAACGAACATAACCGGCATAATTTCAACCAGAAAATCTGCTGCTTCCTCTACCTGCTCAAGTTTCAGAATTCCGCTTGCAAGTGCTCCAAGCATCAGCACAAGACCATATACACTGGCCGGTACCGGAAGAGGCAAAAGGATATGTAATCCCTCACCCAACGCTGAAACCAGCAAAATAATACAAAATTGCCTCAGATACTTCACTTTTTGTCTTCCTCCTCGCTGTCTCCACAAAGAAGTTCATTTGCAATTTCCAGATAAGGCTGAAGCTCCTCAAGAGAAGCCCTGCCATTTCGCTTCATCTTTGTAATCCCTGGATACTGTGCAGGGATGGATCTTGTCATATTTCTGTCACCGTAGATTTTCACCATATCTCCATTTTCCAAGGTATCCCCGGCAATTAATTTATCATTTTTGTTATAAATTCCTTCCTTGGGAATCGCTGCCTTGAAAACAGTTTTTTTATCCATATCTACGAATACCATTTCCTTCAGTATATCTCCGGCTTCCACATAAATAGCTCTTATGGCTTCATTTTCCAGACGGGCTTCCTCCTGTTTGTCTTTCTGTGCCTGTCTGGCAACCAGATTCCAGAACGAGCCGCCTACTACGCCAAAGATCACCAGAAGAATGACAATTCCTACAATGAATTTCACATCGATTTCTTTTTTCTCCACTGCAAATCCTCATTTCTTTCATGGCTTTTTCTTCTGCCCTATTATACATTATCTTGTTAAAATTGCAATGTCATCTTTCGACAATTCTCTCCCCTGTTTTTCCCAATTTTTCTACAACATAATTGTAAAACTGTGTTCTGGATATTCCTTTTTTCCACATTGCAACTGTTCAGAGCACGATTTTTTCCACCTGCCAGCTGCCGTTTTCCACGGTCATAACTGCCATGGTCACATCTCCCCCAAAGCGGCTTCTGCCGCAGCTTCCAGGGTTCAGCCACAGCCTTCCGTCAATTTCTTTTGCAAAATACTGATGACTGTGTCCAAAAATCACCACCTGGGTATCCCCTAACTCCCAGGCAACATCTTTCCTGTCATGAACCATAAAGAATTTCACATTTCCCACTGTAAAGTTCAAGCTTCTTCGCAGATTCTGTGCCCAGTATCCATCATTGTTTCCTCGCACTACATATAAAGCGCCCAATGATCTTATAGCATCCAGAAGCTCCGGTCTGTCCACATCTCCAGCATGAAAAATGCAGTCACAGGATTGTAATATGTCCAGAACTTCTGTCCGTAAAAGACCATGTGTATCTGAAATAATCCCAATTTTAATTTTCTTATTTTCTGTCATTTTACCGTTCCTTATACCACATTCCTCTATCTTTTTTCTAAAAAACACCCAGCCTTTTCCTCAAAACAGACAGATTTTCCCATACTCGCCGTCAAATCCAGGTTTACAGATTACTTCTCTGTTTCTAAGTTTCCGAATGCCTGAAGCAATCATGTGACTACTTTCTTTCTCAATATCCGCAATGGGAATTTCCCTTAAAATATCAAATTCATTTCCCAGTTTCTGAAGCATCTTTTCATATTCACCAGTGACTGTTTTGGTGGTTACAGCCTTTCCAACACAGGCAGAAATCACCTCAGGAAGAGGTACAATGCTCTCAAAAGGTCTGGCATTTTTTCTCACAAACCCATTTTCTCTATCAGCCAGATCCATAATTCTGTGATTCACTCCCATAGTCAGTTTTTTCCCACATACAGGACATATTCCATGATACTTTTCAGCTTCTTCCGGGCTCAGACAGATGTGACATTTTCTGTGTCCGTCATAGTGATATTTGCCCTCTTCCGGGAAAAATTCCAGTGTTCCAAGAAGACCTTTTCCATATTGGACAGCACCATAAAGTCCCTGATAGGACAATTCAATGTCCAGTAAGTTAGCCTCTCTTCCAAGCTTTGATGGAGAATGTGCATCTGAGTTTGAGATCAGCTGAAGTCCATCAAGTGCAGATAAACGCCAGTTCATAGGTGGATCTGAAGATAATCCCGTCTCCACAGCATGAACATATGAAGTAAGATCTTCAAAACATTCTTCCATGGTATCAAACCCTGAGGCGGCACCAAAAAGTCCGAAGTGGGGAGTCCAGATATGTGCTGGAACCAACATTCCATCGGCACAGTTTTCCAGTAAAATTTCCAGAAGATCGTGACAATCAAGTCCCAGTATTGGTCTTCCGTCTGAGTGAATATTTCCAATCTTTTCCAGTCTCCCAGCTATTTTATCTGCTTTTTCAAGGCCGGATAAAAGAAGTACATTATGAACCTTGCGGCACTTTCCATTCTTCTTATAGATAGAACTGATCTCCCCTGTAATTACGAAACGGGGAGCTCCCCCAGGAAGCATTTTCGCCTCTTCCAGCACATATTCATCTCTTAACCGATACAGTCCACTTTCTGCCGGAACCAGCTTTTCTTTCAGTTCCTCCCGCCAGGCAGGATGGGTAAAATCACCGGTTCCCACTAAAGAAATTCCTTTTTTTCTTGCCCACAGATCCAGATATTCCGGGGTTCCAAGCTTGCTTGTTGCCATGGAATATCTGGAATGAATGTGAAGATCTGCGATTATTTCCACTTAATTAACTCCATTTCAGTCATTTATATTTTGATTTGCAACTGCTCAAAATTCTCAAAACTATAGAAAAAAACACTTTCCAATGTGTTCTTTTTATTTCTTTTTATTTCTTTTTATACCAGTTTGTAATCCATTTTCCTGCTGCTGTCAGATTCTTTGAGGACCATTTTCCTGTATTACTGCAGCCGGATTTTATAAATGCAGAGCTTTCTGCCTTATTTGACAGGCTCCATGCCATATAGCTGATATTGTTTTTATCCAGGAAAGTCAGCCACTTTTTTGCTTCAGCTTTATCAAGTCCACCATTTCCAGAAGCATCACAGATACTAAACTCGGATACAAATAACGGCAGTCCTTTATCAAGGGCAGCCTGTGCTTTATCTCTCAGCCATTCCTTATGTGTTGCTGCGTAAAAGTGCAGGGTGTACATTACGTTTTTTCTGTATTTCTTACTAACCGGGGAAAGCGCAGCCTGATCTACATCCTGTGACCAGTTGGGCGTTCCTACCAGAATCACAGCTTTTTTGTCATAGGTGCGGATACCTTTTATAATCTTTTCAGCGTATTTTTTTATTGTACTCCAGGATGTTCCTCCATTTGGCTCATTACAGATTTCGTAGATCACATTGGTATTATTTTTGTATTTTTTTGCCATTTTTTTGAAAAACTTCAAAGCTTCTTTCTGATTTTGCTGAGGGTTTCCATCACTTAAAATATGCCAGTCAATAATCACATACATACCTGCATTTGTGGCATATTTTACACCGTTATCAATACACGCTTCCAGCTTACGCCGATTGGATGCATCCCCGGTACAATAGCCGTTATATTCAGCAGTATACATGGCAAGACGCACTGCATTTACCTTCCAGTTTTTCTTCATAAAAGTAAATGCACTTTGATTTACATACTCTGGATACCAGGACAGACCATGGGTGCTGATACCTCTAAGCTGTACTTTTTTCCCACTGCTGTTTACAAGCTGTGTGCCTTTTACCTGTAATCTGGGAAGCTTGGACGCAGCCGCTACCGGTACACAGAATGCACATAAAAATACGATTGCAATAAGCAAACCGAACCATTTTTTTCCTTTTTTTCTCATTAAAAACCCTCCTCCATTAATCTCCAGCCGTTGTCTTTTAGCCACTTTTGTCTTTCCCGGTAATCTGGAAGGATCTTCTCAACTTCTTTCCAGAATGCCTGGGAATGGTTCATTTCCCTACGGTGGCAAAGCTCATGGACCACCACATAATCCAGCACCTCAGGAGGTGCCAGAATTAACAGCCAGTTAAAATTCAGATTTCCATTTGCGGCACAGCTTCCCCATCTTGTTTTCTGTTGACGCAGGGTAATTTTCCCATAGCTTACCCCTAACTTTTCTGCATAATATGCCACTCGCCTTGGAATTACCACGCAGGCTTTATTCTGCAGATGCTGTCTTTCCAGGGCAGACAGCTTTTGTACGTTCTCCTTCTGTGCATCTCTTTTCTGGATTTTTTCCAGATTTTTCAGGATCCATTCTTGTTTTTCTTCCACAAATTTCTGAATTTTTGCTTCGGAAAGACGGAGAGGCGCGCGTACAACAACACTGCCATCAGCCTTAATTTCCAGGCTCATAGTTTTGCGGCTGCTGCGGATGATCTGGTAGGAAATCTGAGAGCTCAGCATAGGATTTTCTCCATGTAAGCGTTCATTTGCTGCTCCAGTATTTCCATCTTTTCCCTGGTGTCTTTCTCCTTATATTGCAACCGCTTTATAATCCTGGAAATGTAATCCTTTTCTTTCATGATCTGCCATGTTTCCTTAAAATTCAGGTCATAATACTGCGCTGCATAGGATACCCAGTAATCTACGGATGTAATCCGGTCAGGAGATGAAACTGCCTCTTTTCTCAGGCAGGATTCCCATACCTTTGGAGATATTTTGCCTTCTCCGGCATGCTCCTGAGGGACACCGATCATAGCCTCCACAGAATCCACCAGCTTCACTCTGCAATTGTCCAGCTTGTCTGCATCGCGGATCATTTTTGCGTGGAAAAGAGTTCTTTCGTCCTGAATTCCTTCCAGCCTGAAATCACTGTGTCTGGCAATTGCCACGCGAATGAGCTCATCATAGCTTCGGTCTTCTATGAATCTGCTGATCATCGGATTTTCTCCCTCAAATAACAGTTGTACACCGAATGCAGCGTGATCCATAGTGTCCGGTGAAAAGCTGTTATAAAGACGAAGCTGTTGGAATCTTCCAATATCGTGAAGCAGGGCAATAAGCTCCGCAAGCTGTTGGTCTTCCTCATTCAAATGCATTCTGTGACCAATTTCACGAGCACTTTTTACCACCCCATATGTGTGAATGATTTTTAATTTTATCTTTTCATCTTCTCTGTCATATCCATTTAAATAATCCTCGAAAACGCCTCTTGCATGTTTAAAATCTATCTTCAAAATGCCTTCCTTTCCGCTGTATCTTTTGCACATCCAGAGCGAATATTAAGTAACCGCTTTTGTCAATGTGCAGATACTGAACAGCAGCTCTTTTAATCCTTATTATAAACCACCTGGTTTTCTTTTCCAATAAAAGCGTCAGATTTTCGAAAATTTCTACAGACTTGCGAAGGTTTGACGCATAACGTATAATACAAGACAATGATAACATATATTAATTATAAGCAAACAAATTTCGCTATTGTTTACATTTCGTTACGGTTCACTGGTAACGTTCCGCGAGGCGTTTTTGTGAACAAAGTTCATAGATAACACAATTCTGCATGCTTCGTGAAGCTTGTGGATAATACTCATTTTCAGGGAGGATGCCATGGCAGATAAAATACCTGATATTTCACCAAACGTAGACGAAACCATGAAGGAGCTTGAAACCCATGGTTCTTTTGAACTGCCAGTAGAAACCTATACAGATAATTGTGAGATTTTCCGCTCCTTATACAACCACTGGCATAAAGAAATGGAGATCATCTGTATTGACAAGGGAAACGGGCTTGCAAGGCTTAACCGGGAAACACTGCGTCTGAAAGAGGGAGATCTTCTCATTGTCAACAGCGGTGTTCTGCATGGAATCAAGTCAGATTCCAGACATATTTTATATTACAGAAGCGTGGTGTTTGACCTTAGCTTTCTGGCGGGTCCTGCAGGGGATCTCTGTCAGGAAAAAGTAATCTCCCTGCTTATGGAGAACCGGGCAGAATTCACCCATCTGATCACTCCTGCCAATGAAAATTATAATAATATTTTCCATCTTTTCTGCGAGATCCATAAATGCCACAAGGAAAAACCGCCCTTCTATTATATGAAGCTGAAAGGACTTTTCTATGGGCTTTTTTATGAAATGCTGGCAGGAAATTACATCATTACTACAGATGCCGAACAGAACAGGAATCTTTTATCTGTAAAAAAGGTCCTGGACTATATCAGTGCCCATTACCGTGAGCCTCTGTCTGTAAAGGAACTGTCCGGTCTTTCCAATTACAGTGAATTCTATTTTATGAAGCTGTTCAAACAGTATACCGGAAAAACAGCAGCAGCCTACCTGAATGACTACAGACTTGAAAAGGCAAAGTCCCTGCTTTTGCATACAGATGCATCTGTGACGGACATTGCTCTAGATGTAGGTTTTAACAATACCAGTTATTTTATAAAAAAATTTCAGGAAGCCAATCAGCTGTCCCCTCACAAATTCCGCAAAAAAATGTCATAACAGAACAGTTTTGTTGTATTTTTCTAAGAGATGCATATGCTAATATAACACCATCGAACAAAGGTGATGTCCACGGCATCAGGCATACCGGTGGATTTCAGACGAGCATCATTCACACGCTCTCGAAAGGAGAAAATAATTATGAAAGCTTTAGAAACTATGATCCAGAACATGTTCCACAAAGACTGCGCAGCATGTACCGACCAGGAAGTATACGAAGCACTTCTCACCTATACAAAAGAGCAGTTAGCTGCAAAAGGCTATCACGATGGTAAGAAAAAAATTTACTATATTTCTGCCGAATTTCTCATTGGTAAACTTCTTTCCAACAATCTGATCAATCTTGGAATCTACGATGAGGTTGCAGAATTTCTGAAAAAAAATGGCAAATCTCTTGCAGAAATTGAATCCGTTGAGCCGGAACCATCTCTTGGAAATGGTGGTCTTGGACGTCTGGCTGCATGTTTCCTGGATTCTATTGCAACACTTGGACTTCCTGGAGAAGGTATTGGTCTGAATTACCATCTTGGACTTTTCAAACAGGTTTTTGAAGACAATCTTCAGCATGAAGTACCGAATCCATGGATCACTCCTGATTCCTGGCTGACTGCTACAGATGTAACTTATATGGTTCCTTTCAGAGGTTTTTCCCTGAAATCTACCATGTATAGTATTGATGTTGCAGGCTATGAAAACAAAGCGATCCACCTTAATCTTTTTGACATTGATCTGGCAGATGAGTCCATGGTTCATGATGGAATTACCTTTAACAAAAAGGATATTCTCCACAATCTGACACTGTTCCTGTATCCGGACGACAGTGATGAAGATGGACGTAAGCTTCGTGTTTACCAGCAGTATTTCATGGTCAGCAATGCCGCTCAGCTGATTCTGGATGAGGCAGTTTCCAAGGGAAGCAACCTTCATGATCTGGCTGATTATGCTGTCGTTCAGATCAACGACACTCACCCAAGTATGATCATTCCTGAGTTCATCCGCCTTCTTGGTGAGCGTGGAATTGACTTTGATGAAGCTGCTGAAATCGTTTCCCATGTATGTGCATATACCAATCATACAATTCTGGCTGAGGCGCTTGAAAAATGGCCAATCCATTATCTGGAAGACATTGTTCCACAGCTGGTTCCGATCATCCGCAAGCTGGATGAAAAAGTAAAAGCCAAATATCCGGCTGAAAATCTTGCTATTATTGACAGCAATAATCTGGTTCATATGGCACATATGGACATTCATTATGGCTTCTCAATCAATGGTGTTGCAGCCCTTCATACAGAGATTCTGAAGAACTCCGAGCTGCATCAGTTTTATGAAATTTATCCTGAAAAATTCAATAATAAGACCAATGGTATTACTTTCCGCCGCTGGTTAATGTATTGCAACCAGCCACTGACCAAGTTTATTTCTTCACTTATTGGAGAGGGTTATAAGAAAGATGCCGATGAACTGAAGAAGCTTCTGGCTTACAAAGATGACCAGAAGGTTCTGGATCAGCTGCTTGAGATCAAGACAAATGCAAAGAAGATCTGCAAGGATTTTGTTCTGGAAAATACTGGCATCGAGATTGATGAAAACAGTGTTTTTGATATCCAGATCAAGAGACTTCATGAGTATAAACGTCAGCAGTTAAATGCTCTTTATATTATTTATAAGTATCTGGAAATCAAAGACGGAAAGAAACCGGAAAGACCGATTACTTTCATCTTTGGTGCAAAAGCAGCTCCTGCTTATTACATTGCAAAAGATATCATTCATCTGCTTCTGACTCTGGAAACCCTGATTCAGAATGATCCGGACGTAGCACCTTATATGAAGCTTGTTATGGTGGAAAACTACAATGTAAGTGCTGCTGAAAAACTGATCCCTGCCTGCGATATTTCCGAGCAGATTTCCCTGGCTTCCAAGGAGGCAAGCGGTACCGGAAACATGAAGTTTATGCTGAATGGTGCTATTACTCTTGGTACTATGGACGGAGCAAATGTTGAGATCAGCGATCTGGTTGGCAAGGATAATATTTATATCTTTGGTGAGTCCAGTGATGAAATTATCAAGCATTATGAGAAGATGGATTACAATTCCAGAGCAATTTATGAGGGAGATGCTGATATTAAAAAGTATGTAGATTTTATTGTCAGCGAGCCGATGCTGAAGCTTGGTAAAGAGGAACATCTGAGGAACTTCTATAACGAACTTTTGAATAAAGACTGGTTTATGACTTTGCTGGATCTCAAAGATTATATTAAAGTTAAAGATCAGGTATTTGCGGATTATGAAGACCGCAGCAGCTGGGCAAAGAAAATGCTCGTAAATATCGGAGAAGCCGGATTCTTCTCTTCTGACAGAACTATTGAGCAGTATAATAAAGATATCTGGCATTTAAACTAAAAAGTGCATCCCGCGGCAGTATATATAGCTGACGCGGGATTTTTTTAACAATATTCACATTTTCACTCTGAAGTACTACTTTTTTTCTGTTACTGTCTGCAGAGTCAACAGTGATTTTTTTCCCATTACTGGTCACTCCGTGACCAGTAACTTTTTCCTAAGTTCATACAAAATAAAGCAGCATAACCTTGCAAAATCGAGGATTTCCAATTACAATGAATACATCATTCATGAAAGGATTTTACAAAATGACAAAGGAAGAACTCGCTCTTGAAGTAATAGATCGATTAAAGAAAGAATACCCCCTGGCAGATTGCACTCTTGATTACGACGAAGCCTGGAAACTGTTGGTTAGCGTACGGCTGGCAGCACAGTGTACAGATGCCAGAGTCAATGTTGTAGTGCAGGATCTGTATGCCAGATATCCGGACGTAGCCGCACTTGCAGCAGCTGCCCCTGAAGAAATTGAAGCGATTGTAAAGCCTTGCGGACTGGGAAAAAGTAAAGCCAGAGACATCAGCGCATGCATGAAAATCCTGCATGAAAAATACCATGACAATGTTCCATGTGACTTTGACGCTCTTCTCGCCCTCCCCGGTGTAGGACGCAAAAGTGCCAATCTGATCATGGGCGATGTATTCGGTAAACCAGCTATTGTCACTGATACACACTGCATTCGTCTCACCAACCGGATTGGCCTTGTGGATGGAATCAAGGATCCTAAGAAAGTTGAAATGGCACTGTGGAAAATCATTCCGCCGGAAGAGGGAAATGACTTCTGTCACCGCCTGGTAAACCACGGACGTGAAGTCTGTACTGCCAGAACCAGGCCTTATTGCGACAGATGCTGTCTCGCTGATATCTGCGCAAAAAACGGAGTAGACTAAAGCAAAGGCTTTCTGCAGGATATGCAGGTTTTAAAGCTCCCTATAAAAAGAAAGCATTTTCGCCCGGATATTTTCTCGAAAATGCTTCCTTTTACGGTTATTCTCCCACACTTCTTCTCAACGCAAACATAAAAATCTTCTCAAATCCCACACTCACTGCAATAATGACAATTGTCCATGCAAACAGGTCTGGTGTCTCCAGATACACCTTGGCTTTGTATAATTTTTCACCGATGGAACCAGCAGGAATACCGATTACTTCAGCCGCAATTCCCGCTTTCCAACAGAGACCAAGTCCCAGTTTACAGGCAGTAACTGCATATGGCATAACCTGGGAAAGATAGATAAATTGTAATTTTTTTCCCACACCCGCGCCAAAGGAATCTGCCATCTCCAGAAGCTGTTTGTCCGTCTGCCTGATTCCTTCCAGAATATTTGTATATACCACTGGAAAAACCATGAGAAACGAAATAAAAACGGATAAGTTTCTGGATGGGATCCAGATCAGGCACAAAATGATAAAAGAAGCAACCGGCGTAGCTTTTATCACCATGATCAATGGCTCCATCAGCACTTCCACAGCAAAAAAAGCAGAAGAAAGTGCCGCCAGAACTATTCCCAGGATCAAAGCCAGAGAAAATCCCAGTATAATCCTTACGAAACTGAATACCACAGATTTCCAGAAATCTCCCATTACAATCAATTCGGTAAGTCTCTTTATAACAGAAACAGGAGATGCCAGAAGGATCTCCTGTTTCAGATACATACTGGTCAGCTGCCATACCATAATCCATACGGCAGCTGCCACAATTTTATAAAATATCCGATATTTTTTTGCCTTATCAGCGTTTATAATAGAAGTCCTCATCTGGTAACTGACCTCCGATTGTTTCCGGATTCTGCTCATTTAGTGTGTTCAGATAGCCGGAAAGAATGGTCTGCATTTCGTCGCCCTCCATGAATACAATACTGCATTCCGGAATGGCTTTTGCTGCAACTTCTGCCGGAATAATATCATGGTTTCCAATAATCTGGGCAGCTGCTTCTGTATCAGAATTTACAAATTCTACAGAGTCCTTATATGCATCCATAAACGCATCAATATCTGCTTCATGCTCTTTCAGATAATCATTTCTGGCAATTACAACACCTGTTACCAGCCTGCTTCCATCTGTTGCAGAAGACTCCCAAAGCTCATTCAGGTCAAGGGCCACACGAAGGTTCTCATTCTTCATAAGTGCAGTGGTTACAAAAGGCTGTGGAAGAAGTCCAACTGCTGTCTGGTCTTCTGCAAGCGCTGCTACAACCTCTGCATGCTCAGACTTGTACTCAATGGTCACATCCTTCTCCGGATCCAGTCCATTAGACTTCAGAACAGAGTTTAACGCATACTCCGGAGTCGCACCTTTACCACTGGCATAGATCGTTTTTCCCTTTAAATCATCTACAGACTGGATGGAATCACCATTCTCCACCAGATAAAGAACACCAAGAGTATTTACTGCCAGAACGCTGACGTTTTTATCTGTTTTCTGATATAAAACGGAGGCTAAATTGGATGGAACAGCTGCTACATCTACCTGTCCCTGAACGATCATTGGAACAATTTCATCTGGAGATGCAGCAAGGGAAAACTCGTAATTCTCATCGTCCAGAAGCTGTGCCATTCCCATTGCAGTAGGACCCTTCAGTGCCCCAATTTTCATTACAGAACTGTCTGAATCCGTCTCATCAGCCGGCTTTTCTGATGTCTCATCTGCCGCTTTCGTTTCTTCATTCTGTTCTTCTGCCAATACAATATTTGCGCTTCCAATACCTCCAGCCATTGTTCCAACACCAAGTGCAGCTGCCATAAACCATGATAATGCTCTTCTCTTCATAGAATGTCCTTTCCGGATCTTTACCTGATCCCATCAGTTCGTAATAGGTTACTGTTCACTGGTAACATTCCGCGAGGTGTTTTTTGTGAACAAAGTTCACAGAAAACCCGAGAGTTGCGGCGCGAAATCATGCAAAGCATGATTTCTGTGCATCGCGAAGCGTGTTACTGTGAACGGAGTGAACAGTAACCGTAATAGAAAATATACTGCTGCAGCAGTCAGATATTTGTCTCTTGGATTTATAGTCAAACTATATGCGTCATAATCATTATCCAGATCAAAACATGGAATTCAGGAAAAAGAGAAATTCAGTTTCGTCACAGTCAAAATAATCCGGTTCTACCCATATCATGCTTTATACTGCCTGAAGAAAAGGGTCAGACTGTCCAGGGCCTTGGCAAGGACAAGCGCTTCCTTCTCGTCCAGTACATCAAGCACTGCATCTGTCATTTTGCGGTGAAATTCCGCATGGTGATGATATGCCTTTCTTCCTTTCAGGGTGAGATGGATAAATACCACACGGCGATCCTGCTCACTTCGCTCCCTTGTGGCGTATCCCTTTTTTACAAGGCTGTTCATGGAAGTAGTCAGGGAACCTACGGTGATATTCAGTTTGGCCGCAATGTCGGACATTTTGTTCCCACCAAGGCCTACAGCTTCAATAATATGCATATCATTATTCGTGATATCCTTATATTCTTCCGTAATGATTGCCTGCTCTTCCAGCTCCATAATCTCGTTAAACAGATGTACCAGTACATCATTAATAACTTCCCTGTTCTCCACTCTTTTCTCTCCTATAATGTGACAACATTATTTTCTATAAAACATTCAAGCAAATATTTACGGTAAGTATATCACAATTTGATATGTTTTTCTACAATTTTACAAATTTCGAAAACGCTTATAGCGCTTATTCAGTAATTTTTCCGGATCAAGCAACTGATAAGTTTCCAGGAATTCTTCTATTCTGTTTTTCAACTCTTCCATGGTATCTGCCATATTTTCTCTGGTAAGAGGCTGATTCTCAGGGATTACCTGCTCAATAATTCCAAGGTCCTTCAGATCTACGGCTGTCAGCTTCATTACTTCTGCGGCTTCCTTTGCCCGTGTGCTGTCTTTCCACAAAATAGATGCAAAGCCTTCTGGGGAAAGAATTGAATAAATGGAATTCTCCATCATCCAGACCTGATCACCTGCGGCAAGAGCAAGGGCCCCACCGCTGCCACCTTCTCCAATTACAATAGAAAGCACCGGAACTTTAAGGCTGGAGAGCTCATACAGATTTCGGGCAATTGCCTCTCCCTGGCCCCGTTCTTCCGCCTCCAGTCCACAAAACGCCCCGGGTGTATCCACAAGGCAGATCACTGGTCTGTGGAATTTTTCTGCCTGCTTCATAAGACGCAGGGATTTTCGGTAGCCTTCCGGAGAAACCATGCCAAAATTATGGGCAATATTCTCTTTTGTACCATTTCCTTTTTCCTGGGCGATCACAGTTACAGGCTTTCCTGCAAGGTATGCAATACCGCCAATCAGAGCCGGATCATCGCCAAAAAGTCTATCTCCATGAAGCTCTATAAAGTAATCAAACAGCCAGGGAAGATAATCTTTTCCTGTTGGGCGTTCTTTGCTTCGTGCAAGAGAAACATGCTCCCAGGCAGATTTTTTTGCTGTGATTTTCGTCGTAAAATCCACATTTAATTTGTTGTTTACAGACATGCCGTCAGCTGAATCAGATTTTTTTTCTGAAATCTTCTCTGCATTTTCCTGTCCTTCCAGACTTTCCGCACAATCATTTTTACAATGCATTTTCAAGAGTCTGGCCAGTGTTTCTTTCATGTTCTTTCGTTCTGCAATCTGATCAATAAATCCATGTTCCAACAGAAATTCTGAACTCTGAAATCCTTTAGGAAGCTTCTGCCGGATCGTTTGTTCTATCACTCTGGGACCTGCAAAACCAATTAATGCACCTGGTTCTGCCAGGATAATATCTCCCAACATGGCAAAGCTTGCTGTCACACCACCGGTAGTTGGATTCGTAAGGACACTGATATAAAGAAGCCCGGAATCGCTGTGTCTTTTTAAAGCTGCGGAAGTCTTTGCCATCTGCATCAGGGATACAATTCCTTCCTGCATTCTGGCACCTCCTGAGCAGGCAAAAAGCACTACAGGCAGACGTTCCTGTGTTGCCCTTTCCACTGCTCTGGCAATTTTTTCTCCCACATTTTCTCCCATACTAGCCATGAGAAAACGGCTGTCACACACTCCAAGCACTACAGATATTCCGCCTATTTTTGCCTTTCCTGTGACAATTGCTTCGTCCAGGTTTGTCTTTTCCTGAAGCTTTTTTACCTTCTCTTCGTACCCTTTATAGGACAAAGGATTACTTATTGGCATTACCTTATCCCACTCTTCAAAGGTTCCTTCATCTGCCAGCATTTCGATTCTTCTCCTTGCATGAACACGGAAATAATTGCCGCAATGCGGACAGATATAGGCATTCTTTTTCACCTCATCTACAAATACAGCGGCCTTGCAGGCATTGCATTTCTTCAGCATACCATCCGGCACTTCTGGTTTCATTTCTTTATCTGCACCTGCAGATTTGTTTGCAATTGTACGTTTAAAGGCATATCTAAGCTTCATTTACCTTCACTCCTCCGATCTGATGACTCTCCAGAAAGCCGATATCAAATACACCTTTCTGATAGTCCGGATCGTTCATAATTTCAAACTGATAGTCTACATTTGTATCAACACCCTGAATGATCATTTCTCCCAGAGCGCTTTTCATTTTTGCAATTGCTTCCTCACGGTTATTGCCGTGTACGATCAGCTTTGCAAGCATGGAATCATAATACGGTGGAATCTGATAACCATTGTAAATTCCTGTATCTACCCGGATTCCCTGGCCTCCGGGAAGATGAAGATCCGTGATTGTTCCAGGTGACGGGCGAAAATTTTTCCATGGATTTTCGGCATTAATACGACATTCTATAGCATGTCCCTGAATATGAATATCTTCCTGGGAAAAAGGCAGAGCTTCCCCGGAAGCAATCCTTAACTGCTCCTTAACCAGATCCAGACCGGTAACCCATTCTGTCACAGGATGCTCAACCTGAATACGGGTATTCATCTCCATAAAATAAAATTTCCCTGTCTTTTCAAGGAGAAATTCAATGGTTCCGGCATTTACATAATGTGCTGCTTTCGCCGCTTTTACTGCTGCAATTCCCATCTCTTTCCGCAGCTCTTCTGACACTGCCATAGAAGGAGATTCTTCAATCATTTTCTGATGATTTCGCTGAATCGAACAGTCCCTTTCTCCAAGGTGTACTACATTTCCATGACTGTCTGCAAGGATCTGAAATTCAATATGTCTGGGATGTTCCACAAAATGCTCGATATACATGGTTCCATCTCCAAATGCGATCTGAGATTCCTTCTGGGCTGTAAGAAATGCCAGTTCAAAATCCTCCGGAGAGAAGGCAGTTCTCATACCTTTTCCACCGCCTCCAAGAGCTGCTTTTATGATAACCGGATAGCCAATCTGACTGGCCTCTCTTGCTCCTGTTTCCACATCCAGAATAGCTTTTGTAGTGCCGGGGATTACTGGAACTCCTGCTGCTTCCATGGTATTTCTGGCAATCTGTTTGTTTCCCAGATTCTGGATTACCTGTGATGGAGGTCCCACAAAAGTGATGCCGCACTGCTCACAAATCTGGGCAAATCTGGCATTTTCAGATAAGAAGCCAAATCCAGGATGTATTGCATCTGCACCGGATACTATGGCGGCACTGATAATACTTTCCATATTCAGATAACTTTTAACAGAAGGTCCCGGTCCAATACAGATGGCTTCGTCTGCAAGCTGCGTATGCAGGCTTTCTTTGTCTGCCTCAGAATACACTGCAACTGCTTCTATTCCCATTTCCCGACAGGCGCGGATGATCCTTACGGCAATTTCTCCGCGATTGGCAATTAATAACTTTCTGATCATAATTTCACCCTTCCGAGTATCGTTATATATATCTATCTAGCCCACCATAAAAGTAAGTTCCGCTTTCACTACAACCTTTCCATCCACAGTTGCCACAGCCTCTCCAACACCCATAGGCCCTTTCTGTTTCATGACTTTCATTTCCAGTTTTAGCTTATCTCCAGGCTGAACTTTCCCTTTAAACCGGCACTTATCAATGCCGCCAAAGTAAGCAATCCTGCCTTTGTTTTCAGGCTTGGAAAGAATCGCGACCGCACCTGTCTGTGCCAGTGCCTCCACGATCAGAACGCCTGGCATTACCGGCTCCTGGGGAAAATGTCCTTTAAAAAAATCCTCCCGGAATGTGACACATTTATAGCCAACAGCAAATTCTCCCGGTTCATAATCTTCGATGTAGTCAACCAAAAGGAACGGGTGACGATGAGGAAGAATTTCCTCAATTTGTTTTATATTTAAGTGATTCATATCTGCTCCTATTTCATTGAAAAACGAATGTGTTTATCCTATTTTTGATAAAATGGTCTGCGTGTCAAAAGGGATTCTGACCTTTTAACATGGATATTATAAAATTTAGCTTCTTTTTATATCAACGGATTACAAATAACGGCTGTCCATACTCTACAGGCTGACCGTTTTCAACCAGAATTTCTGCAACTTCTCCATCAAAATCGCTTTCAATATCGTTCATCAGTTTCATAGCTTCTACAATAGCAAGAATCTGTCCTTTTTTTACTATATCTCCCACTTTTACAAAGGCAGGAGCATCCTCAGATGGAGCTGCATAGAATGTTCCTACCAGAGGAGATTTCACAGTATTTCCTGTTGGTTCTCCGTTAGAAATCACTGTATCTGAAGCCTGTTTTTTCTCACTTGCAGAAAGTTCTTTATCCGCCATTTTTCTATCTGGAACCTGTTCCGAAATGCTATATTTTTCTCCATATACGAAACCTTTTTCTCCTGTTTCAGCACCCGATAATATGTTATTTTGCATGGTTCCAGGTATGATCACAGGTGCAATTTTATTATTTAAAGTCAGTTTCACTCCATCACTTTCATAGCAGAAAGACTCCAGATGAGAAGCTGATACATGGTCAACCAACTTTAATATCTGTTCAAATTCCATGATTTTTTCTCCTTATTTACAGCAATTTCTGCAGCAATTCATACTTTAAATGTAGCTGTTCAGTACCTTCAAAGTTACAGGCTTCGCAAACTGATATTACTCACTTTTACCTGTATTTTTTCATTAAAAGTACTGCGTTATGTCCACCAAATCCAAGAGAATTACTCATAGCATAATTTACTTCCTGCCGTGTTGGTCCGCCGATACAATAATCGAGATCCAACTCTTCTTCTGTCTCCTTTGTGCCTACAGTCTGATGAATAAAACCTTCCTCAATGGACTTCACACAGACAACAGCTTCCACACCTCCGGCGGCTCCTAAAAGATGTCCGATCATAGATTTGGTAGAATTAATTTTTACCTTCTTAGCCGCATCTCCAAGGGCTGCTTTAATGGCTCTTGTTTCAAAAAGATCGTTGTGGTGTGTACCTGTTCCGTGCGCATTAATGTAGTCGATTTCTTCTGGCTGTATACCAGCTTCTTTCATGGCATCCATCATAGCACGTGCCGCTCCGCTGCCGTCTTCAATCGGAGACGTAATGTGGTAGGCATCGGCAGTTGCGCCATATCCCACTACCTCAGCATAGATCTTCGCACCACGTGCTTTTGCATGCTCAAGTTCCTCCAGAACAACAACTCCGGCTCCTTCTCCAATTACAAAACCGCCTCTTTCTTTATCGAATGGAATGGACGCACGATATGGATCCTGACTGGTGCTAAGGGCAGTCAGATTCGTGAATCCAGCCACACCAACCGGGCTGATCGCACCTTCCGTTCCCCCTGCGATCATAACCTCTGCATCACCATACTGGATTGCACGAAATGCATCTCCGATACAATGTGTTCCAGACGCACAGGCAGTCACTACGTTGGTGCATTTTCCCCTTGCACCAAGAGCAATGGATACGTTTCCAGCGGCCATATTGCTGATCATTTTGGGAACAAGAAGAGGGTCAACCTTGGATGGTCCGCGCTGGATCAGTCTCTGATCTGCAGATTCCATTGCCTGAAGGCTTCCAATTCCGGATCCCACGATCACTCCGACACGGAAAGGATCTTCTTTTCCCATTTCAATTCCTGCATCTGCCATAGCCTCCTTTGCTGCAGCCACTGCATATTGGGAAAACAGTTCCATTCGTTTGGCAGATTTGAAATCCATATAATCTTTTGCATTAAAATCTTTTACTTCTGCCGCAAGCTTCACCTTAAAATCTGCAGTATCAAATCTGGTAATTTCTCCAATTCCTACCTTACCTGTTTTTACACTTTCCCAGAAGGCCTGCACATTATTTCCCACAGGTGTTACTGCTCCAAGTCCAGTCACCACTACACGTCTTTTACTCATAACATTCCTCCGTCTACGCACAAAACCTGCCCTGTAATATATCTGGCTTCCGGTGATGCCAGGAATGCTACTGCCTTGGCTACATCCTCCGGTTCACCATAAGTTCCCATAGGAATATTCTTCAAGGTTTCTTCTTTTACCTTATCAGAAAGTACATCTGTCATGTCCGTTCTGATAAAGCCAGGAGCAACGGCATTTACGGTAATTCCTCTTGATGCAAGTTCCTTTGCTGCAGTCTTTGTGAGACCGATCACACCTGCTTTTGAGGCTGCATAATTAGCCTGTCCGGGGTTTCCGCCGAGGCCAACAATGGATGCCATATTTACAATGCGTCCGCTTTTCTGCTTCAACATCTGTCTGGCCACATGACGAATGCAGTTAAAAGTTCCTTTAAGATTTGTATCTATAACCCTGCAGAAATCATCCTCACTCATTGCCATCAGAAGCCCGTCTTTTGTAATTCCTGCGTTATTCACCAAGATATCTATCTGTCCATATTTTTTTACTGTTTCTTTAATAAAAGCGCCGCAGGCATCAAAGTCAGATACGTTGCACTGACTGGTTTCAGCCGAACCTCCGGCAGCAATAATCTCTGCTTTCACTGCCTCTGCTTTTTCTTTTGAACCATTATAATTTATAACTACAAATGCTCCCTTAGCAGCAAGCTCAAGAGCAATTGCTCTTCCGATTCCACGGGAAGCACCTGTTACAACTGCAATCTTTTTTTCTGCATTCATTCCTTGTTTTACTCCTGTAAAGTCAGGTGAATATCATATTTTTCCAGCACGACAAACATTAACTTTCCCCTTGTTAACCACTTCTGAATTTCTCCGTATCGGCTGCTTCTGATAATACCTGTATTGTTTTAATTAACTGTTTTTGATCTTATTTTCTACTGTGTATAAGATCTGAAATCTGCTCAAGATCTTCCACATTCTGAATATTATAGGTCTTCATTTCCGGCGCTATTTTCTTCATAAAACCAGCCAGAGTCTTTCCAGGGCCAATCTCTGCGAAGGTATCCACACCCTCCTGAATCATCTTTTCCACACTCTGCTGCCAGAGAACAGAGGAAGAAATCTGCCTTGCAAGAAGATCTTTTGTCTCTCTGATGTCTGTCACATACTGGGCAGTCACATTGGTCACATAAGGAATCTTCAGACCGGAAAATTCCACTTTTGACAGTTCTTTTTCCAGTTCTTTTCCTGCATTTTGAAGCAAAGAGGAATGAAAAGGGCCACTTACTGCAAGGGAAAGTACACGTCTTGCACCGGCTTCTTTCAGCTTCACAGAAGCTTCTTCTACAGCAGGTTTTGGTCCTGTGATAACAATCTGTCCAGGGCAGTTGTAATTGGCAATTTCAGCCTTTGTTCCTGCAATTGCGTTCTGGATCTTATCTGCATCAAGACCTATAACAGCTGCCATAGAGCCTTCTCCTGCCGGCACTGCGTGTTCCATAAGGATTCCTCTTTTTCGCACAGTTACTATGGCATCTTTCATACTCATTCCACCTGAAACAGCAATGGCACAGTACTCTCCAAGGCTTAATCCGGCAGTTATATCCGGATGAAGCCCACACTCCTCCACCACTTTTTCCATTGCAAGACAGGTGGTTACCAGTGCTGCCTGCGTATATTCTGTAAGGTTTAATCTATCATTTTTTTCAAAGCAAAGAGCTTTCATATCCAGAGAAAGCCATTGACTTGCCTGGTCAAAAACCTGTCTGGCAGAAGGATACTTTTCATAAAAATCCTGTCCCATTCCAGCCTTCTGTGCTCCCTGTCCAGGGAAAAGAAATGCGATCTTACTCATAAATTCCAGTTCCTTTCAACAACGCATCCGTCTCTTTTACCAGCTTTCTGATCAGTTCCTGACAGCTCATCTGCTCCTTCACAAGTCCTGCACTCTGACCAGCCATAACGCTTCCCATTTTCACATCTCCGTCTACAACAGCACGGCGCAGGCTGCCAAGCGTCATCTGCTCCAGTTCCTCAAACGGAACTCCTTCTGCCTCTTTTTTCAAGTATTCTTTTGTCATCTGATTGCGGAGAGCACGTACCGGATGACCGGTGGAACGACCGGTTACCTTTGTATCAATGTCCTTTGCTTTCAGTATCATATCTTTGTAATTCTGATGTGCCCAGCACTCTGTGGTTGCCACAAAATGAGTTCCCATCTGAACGGCTTTTGCACCAAGCATGAAGGCTGCTGCAATCCCTCTTCCGTCTGCGATTCCACCAGCTGCAATAACCGGAATGTTCACTGCATCTACGACCTGAGGCACCAGAACCATTGTGGTTGTCTCACCGATATGGCCGCCGGATTCACATCCTTCTGCCACTACAGCATCCGCTCCGCATCGCTCCATTCTCTTTGCGTGAGCCACAGAAGCAATAACCGGAATGATCTTTACTCCTGCTTCTTTCCACATTTTCATGTATTTCTCAGGGTTTCCTGCACCGGTTGTAACCACTGGAACTTTTTCTTCCACAATTACCTGTGCAATCTCATCTGCATATGGACTCATCAGCATAATATTCACACCAAAAGGTTTATCGGTCAGTTTTTTTACCTCCCGTACCTGCTGACGAACCCAGTCTGCAGGAGCGCTTGCGGCTCCAATCAGCCCCAGTCCGCCAGCTGCTGAAACAGCTGCTGCCAGATGATATTCTGCCACCCAGGCCATGCCGCCCTGAATGATCGGGTATTCAATTCCAAGTAATTCTGTAACTTCTGTTTTCATGAAATTCTCCATTCTGTAATTCCGTTATACCATGCCCGCCTATGGCAAATACATGCCGGAATCATCCTTTAAATAACTTATATTTCCTGACATTCCGGCTGATTATTTCTATATACTGCCAAAGTCTGAATACAAAATTTTCAAATTACTGGCGACTCTGAAGATAGCTTTCCACATCACCGATGGTCTTAATATTCTCAAGATCTTCAGTAGGAATCTCTACCTCAAACTCTTCCTCCAGTGCCATTACCATCTCAAAAAGATCAAGGGAATCTGCTCCGAGATCTTCTTTGAAAGATGTTTCTGCTGTCATTGTACTTACGTCTGCTCCTAATGAATCTGCTGCGATTTCTTTGATTTTTTCTAACATTTTTTTGTTCTCCTTATTTTGTTTTTTAGATTTTCAAATCCATTTTTCAACTTTTTATGATTCAAAGCTTTACATGGTTGCTGTTCACTTTATATGACCAGAGTGTGTTTGAAAAAGACATTCTGCAAAATATACTGTAAAATAGGGCGCGCAGATTGCGGAAATGATTTTCAAAACGCTCTCTAACAACCTGTATTTATCAGCCTGAATTACCTTATTTCCAGAGCAAAGCAGCTTTTTTATCTGCTATAGTTTTATTTTTCAAAGCCCTGATACACATTTTTACCACTGAAGCAGGCTGGCTCCATAGGTAAGTCCACCGCCAAATCCTGAAAGGATAATCCAGTCTCCTGAATTTAATCTGCCTTTTTTATTCCACTCATCCAGGAGAAGCGGAATGCTTGCGGAGGATGTATTTCCCAGATTTTCTATATTCATCGGATACTTTTCCAAAGGTTCGTTCATGTGTTTTGACACTGAAGCAACGATTCTTTTATTCGCCTGATGAAGCATGTAAAAGCGGATTTCTTCTTTTGTTTTTCCTGCTTTTTCCAGCACCTCCATAATCACTTCCGGAACTTTGGAAACTGCAAATTTGAATACTTCTTTTCCATCCATCTGCATGTATGTTGAAGAAATATCTGCGTCTTTTTCTATAAATTGCTGCTGATTGCGGCTGACACAGGTAAGGGCTTTGCCTCTGCTTCCAATAGAATGAACAGCCTGGATATAGACTGCATTTTCTTCCGCTTCCAGAACCACCGCACCGGCACCATCGCCAAACAATACACAGGTACTTCTGTCCTCCCAGTTTGTAAGATGGGAAAGAGTTTCTGAACCGATTACCAATGCCTTGCGATAAATCTGCTGCCCCAGATAGGCTTGAGCTGTATTCAATGCCAACAGAAATCCTGTGCATGCACCGTTCAGATCAAAGCAGGCTGCGTTCACTGCACCGATCAGTTTCTGCACTTCACAGGCAGCACATGGCATAATCCTTTCAGATGACATGGTAGACACCAGGAGCAATTCAATCTCTTCCGGTCGCATTCCTGCATCTGAAAGAGCTTCCTCAGCCGCACGAGCTGCCATATAAGCAACGGTCTCTCCACCGCTTGCAATATGTCTTTGACCGATTCCGGTTCGCCCACGAATCCACTCATCACTTGTATCCATCATGTGGGACAGTTTGTCATTGTCCCACACCTGAACCGGCCTGTAGGAACCGGTTCCCTTTATTTTTCCAACCATAATACCCTCCAGGTATGTTGTGTAGTTCTTATTTTTAATTTAAAATAGTTTGATTATCAAAGTATATCACATTTTTGGACTTTGTCAATAAAAAAATACTGTCAAAACCAAAACTTTATTTTGTTTCGGTTCTGACAGTATTTTGGGGTTATTTCTTTACTTTGACTTTGCAGGTAATTTTTTTGTTTCCTGACTTCACTGTAATTGTAGCTGTTCCTTTCTTTTTCGCAACTATTTTTCCTTTTGAATTTACTGCTGCTACTTTGGAATTGGAACTTTTATAAGTTACTTTTTGCTGGCTGGTGACTGGTGTGAGAGTGACTCTCAGCTGAAAGCTTTTTCCTTTTTTGGCAAGGATTATATTCCGTTTATTCACGGAAACAGACGTTGTTTTTACAATGCCTTTCTGCACTTTTACCTGGAAAATCCTGCGGCTTCCGTTGGTATAAGTGATAGTTACCGTTGCTTTTCCGGCTTTTTTCCCAGTGATTTTGCCCTTCTTATCCACTTTGACAATTTTCTTATTGGTGGTGCGGACTGACTTTATTTTACCACCGGACTTGTAGGTTTGTTTTACCCGTAAGGTAAGTGTGGTGGTAGTTTGCACGGGTGTCGCAGTCGGCACTGGGGTTGCAGTCGGGATTGGAGTGACGCTTACAGTGGGTATCGGTGCTACGCTCGCGGTTGGGGTCGGTTCCGCACTTACGATCGGCGTCGGTTTCACGCTTACGGTCGGAGTCGATTCCGCACTTGCAGTCGGGGTCGGAGCCACACTTACGGTTGACGTCGGTTTCACGCTTACGGTCGGAGTCAGTTCCGCACTTGCAGTCGGAGTCGGTTCTACGCTTACGGTCGGAATCGGTTCTGCACTTACGGTTGGCGTCGGTTTCACGCTTACGGTCGGAGTCGGTTCCGCACTTGCAGTCGGAATCGGTTCTACGCTTACGGTCGGAGTCGGTTCTGCACTTACGGTTGGAGTGGGTATCACGCTTACGGTTGGGGTCGGTTCCGCACTTACAGTCGGGGTCGGTTCCGCACTTACAGTCGGGGTCGGTTCCGCACTTACCGCCGCAGTTGGTGTCACTGTAGGCACAACTGTAACTGCGGGCTCATTTTTCCCCTTATTATCTGCATAACTCTCTTCTGCCAGAACCGGCAAAATAAACACAGGACCAGCCGTTTCTGCTGAAGTAGTAGAAAAACTGGTATACTCCACACGCTCCTCACCAATGGTAATATATTGCCCCTTTGTAGCCCTTCCTACCAGCAAATATCGTGAAGATGGCGAGGTTCCCACATCATCCCATGTGGCATCCACCAGATACCAGTTTCCATCATCCATCTGTACATAATTCCACATGTGCGCTCCAGGAGTTCCTGAAGAAGTCCCCCTGGCTGTTCCGCTGATACAGGCACAATTTATTCCCATATAATAGCAGAAAATTTTCATGGATTTCGCATAGCCTTCGCAGACAAATGCAGGATCTGCATCCAGAAACAACGAGGCGGCAGAATGCACCCACAAAGTATTATCGTTCCTGTAAGTAACTCTCTGACAGATATAATCATGAATCCGCTTTATTTTCTGCTCCATATCCATGCCCACAGTCTGCTCATTCAGCTCTGCAACAGCACTCTGAACACCACCCATAAAATCCCCCATTCGAGTATGGGAATTCTCACTGATTTCCCTGTTCGCCGGTTTGAAGGTGAAATTCTTAAAGGTTCCCCTGTATCCGGTAGAAGAGGACCCATCCCGAACACAGCTGACCCGGTATCCATAGTTGCTGCCCCTGAACCAGAATGCCTGTGGATAATCATAGGAAAAAGCATCTGAAGCTGCCTGAATGGCTGTTTTCACATCATTGGTAGCCTGTACATAGCTTTCTCCTTTTCTCTGAAAACTGCCATCCTCAACAACTGCTTCAAATGTAATGGTATTAGGAAATTCAAAAGGAAAATCAACACTGTCCAGATACTGGCTGTAATCCACCACATAATTCTGCACCAGAAGATCATACAAGGCCTTTGCATTTCCATCCAGCTGGGCACCATAGCTGTCCGTGTAATAGTCCAGAGAAAAAAGGCTGATGCCGCTGTCAACGGAATCTCCCGCAATAGCACCGGAGATGATCTCACCAGATTCTACGCTCACAATCTGTTTTTCATCTTCTGCATGAATTTCTTCAGAACTGACAAAACTTTCAATTCCCAAATCCTCGGAATCTGTTTCTGACACAAATTCTTCTATGCCAGAACTTTCATCGATCCAATCCTCAGCTAGGGCAATTCCCGGATCCATTGAAAGAAATATAGCCAGAAGCAAACCTATTCCCTTTTTCTTATTTCTCATTTTACTCCTTTTTTTCTTTATTACAAAGCTTTTCCAACTATCAAAAATTTATAAATGCATTCACTGCATAAGAGCAATCCAGCACCAAGCGAAACCTGATAATAATACGTTCTTGTCATTTTCACCTGTATTCGATCACCCCATAGTGCATAAGCAAATGGTAAGAACAAAGGCAAAAAATACCGAGCCTGCACTCCCTGAATGCAGTCTTCACCTATTGGCGAAAAAGTAAGATACATAGCAAGCCACACAAGCACTACAGATGCTACCGTTGCTACAATGCAATACCCCCGAAAAGTTCTTTTTTTATAAATGAATCTGGGTTCCCCCTGTGGTTCCACAAGAAAAATAAGCAGAAGCAAGGGCAGTAATATCAGTGCCCAAACCTCTTTTAAGGTTCCAAGAATATACAAATTCAAAAACATCTGATTGCAGACCAGCGTAGTGTTTTCAACTTCATCTCCGGCATTTCGAAAATTATCAAAGGAAAATATCTCTTGAATGAGCATTTTTCCAAAAGCTAACGGATGCTCTGCAATATTCAGAAGCTGACCTGACACTCCTGTATCTCCGCCCCTCGGATCTCCCAGATAATTAAGATTTCCCTCTGCCATATTATACAGTAACGGCTTCATTTTTATTGTCGCCACTCCAGCTATCAGCAAAATAGAAATTCCAAGAATCAGCACACATATATGGCGGTTTCTCTTTGAATTCAATAGCGGTTTCACTCGTTCCCAAATACATGGAACAAGAAGAAACATCAAGGGAAAATACACCGGTTTGGCCACACAACCCATTCCAATAAATGCCGCAGAAACAACCAGGTTTCTCACTTTCCTGGTCTCCTTTTTTCTTTCAAGTTCATTCACACAAAGCACAACGCCCAAAGTAATACAGGAGAAGCAGACTCCATCATAAGTATACATGCTGCTCTGGAAAATCACAGTAGGCATTATTCCCACAACTGCGATCAGAATTTTTTTGCGATGTGCTATAAAAATTGCAAAAGCGGTTATTGCAGCGCAGAAAATAAGGTTGCCCATACGTCCCAGAATATAATTATCGGTATAAGAAAGCCCTATTTTTTCTCCAAAATGATAAGCAAGAATCATTGGAAAATGAGTAATATAATTCTTAATTCCTCTAGGGACTTCATAACTTCCTGCATCCTTTTTTGCCTCTTCATCCAGATAATTTTTCATCATACATTGTTCCTCGGCAGTATTCGCAGAGGTCCAGCTATTTCTGGAAAAATTAAATGCTACAGCCGAATTTAGCTGAATAGTTGAGGAAAAACCAGTATTATGTACCGTAGAATAATGCACTTCCTCATCCCAGGTCACTGCATAAGCCCCGGAGGTCACTGCAAGGATACTCCCAAATCCCAATGCCGCAATCAGATAAATTGCCCAGATATTCCTCAATAGCAACCGCTTTTCAAACAAAATAAGTATGCCAAGAAAACTCACCAGCCAGAAAAAGAACATTCTGATCTTATTAAAATTCACTTCATTGGAATAAGAAATACTGGTAAGATGGATTTTAGAAGGATGATTAAATGTAATTTGAATTTGCTTTACCTTCTGGTTAATATTGGTAAAAGCTGCATCCAGTTCAGGATACATGGAATCTTTCAATTTCACCTCTTTCTCTTTTCCAAAATCATTTACAGTTACTATTTTTATATGATAAGTGTTTTTCTT
This sequence comes from Ruminococcus sp. RTP21484sp1_RTP21281st1_A8_RTP21281_210402, assembly GCF_040914025.1. NCBI lineage: Bacteria > Bacillati > Bacillota > Clostridia > Eubacteriales > Oscillospiraceae > Ruminococcus > Ruminococcus sp. RTP21484sp1_RTP21281st1_A8_RTP21281_210402. Next base: position 41,290 of record NZ_JBCPGE010000008.1, on the reverse strand, counting down.
ATCTGCAGTTCCCTGCAAGATTAGTTTCTTTATGTAAACTGGTTCTTCCAGTTCTTTCTGGTAAATCAGCTTACCTTTAGAAGTTATAGTATTCTCACTGATCATAACCGGTTCATAACCAGCTGTTAATGCATGGTAATTGAAAGCCAGTTCCACAAATATAGTGATCAAAGCAGCTGCTATTATCTCTATAATAAAGCGAATAATTGAAGATTTCCGCCATATCTCATTTTTTTTTGCCATGTTTATTTCTTTATTCAAATTATTCTTTTCTCCGTAATTTTTTCTTAATAAAACGTACACTCTCCTTCAGCTTCCCTACTTCATCCAAACAAAGCCAGCAACCAACTCGCTGTTCCTGGTAAAAACGAACCGACAATTTGATATTCTAGTAGGCTTTCATATACTTAAAATAAGTTGCAAAAAATCCTGCAAGTCTTTTCGACAACGGATATTTACATATTTCTTTTGTACTTTTCCACTTGAAAACCTGATTTCTCTACCCAGTTGTAAATGCTGTAATGTACACATTCCAACACTCCGGAACGAAACACCGTCTTTCTCTCTTCTACCTGAAGATACTGACCATATGTATAAAAATTGTGGTTCTCATCCACCGCCATACCTGCACAATGTCTGGCGCACCCTCGCAATCTTTCTCTTTCTTTTATGAAGTGATATTCTCTTCCCATAAGCGTAGCCAGTTGAACAGGGGCTCTACATCTAATTCTGATATATTTTATGTTCCACGGTAAACGCCTTATAATCAACACCGCTATACTCCAAAAGCGCCATCATAGGTTCGCTCCAAATTCTGCAATATAATTTTAAAATAAGTGACTATCTTATTAAACCGATGACCATCATCTGACTGCTGTTCCATCTCAAGAATCAACTGACTCACCTCATATCCGGTTTTCATTTCCCAAAAAGGGCTGGTCCATTATGATAAATTGTTTGCTGAAAGTCATTTCTTTTCTTCAACAATGTAATTGTACTGCTCCTGTATCCTCTGCAGTTCCATTTCAAAGTCCTGCCGGTTCTTCTGAACCATTGTCTGCAGGACCAGTCCGGAAAACAATGACTGAATTGCTCCCAAAACAGCAAAACCACATACGATCAGAGTAGGAATTTTTCCCACGCGTCCGGTTTCAAGGAAGGTTACAAATACCGGGATAAAGAATCCAATTCCAAGGATCAAAAGCACTGCTGCCACCAGTCCGAAGAATGCCATTGGCTTATAATTGCGGTATAATTTGGCTATGGTTTTCAGTACCCGGAAGCCATCTGAATATGTATTCAGTTTGGATTCACTGCCTTCGGGACGATCTCTGTACTCAATCACTTCATTTTCGATATACATGTTCTTATCAACTGCGTGAATGCTCATTTCAGTCTCAATCTCAAACCCCTTGGATAATACAGGGAAGGACTTTACAAACTGGTAGCTGAATGCTCTGTAGCCTGTCATGATGTCGTTTATCTGGGTTTTAAACATAATGTTAATGCATTTACGCACCAGACTGTTTCCAAAATTATGAAATGGTCGCTTGTTCTCTGTAAAATAAGTGGAGGACAGACGATCTCCCACTACCATATCAACTTTTTTATTCAATACTTTCTCAACCATTGAAGGGGCAAATTCTGCGGGATAAGTATCATCTCCGTCTGCCATGATATAACACTGTGCATCAATTTCACGAAACATTCTGCGAATAACGTTTCCTTTGCCCTGCTGATATTCATATCTGACTACAGCTCCTGCTCTGCGGGCAATTTCATCTGTATGGTCAGTGGAATTATTATCGTATACATATATTACCGCTTCCGGCAATACTTTCTTGAAATCGGTTACAACCTTTTCTATGGTTTTGCTCTCGTTGTAACAGGGAATTAGTACTGCTATTTTATCCATTTTAAATGTTTTCCTTTCCGGTGATTCTTAAGTAAGTTTTCTTTACGCAAAAAATCCGTCGATTGTCTTGTAGCTTTATTTTACTACATAGGCAATCGGCGGGCAAGGGGATTGTTCCCCAAACTATCCGATCAATACTTTTTTCCCCTCAATGTGAACCTCCAGAAATTTTCCGCCTAAAACTCGCACCACAGCCGCAGTTGTGGTGCATTCCTTGTCTATTCCTTTGTTTCTCTCTCAGTTTCTTCCACATTCAGGAAGTTCATTATCTCCTCATAAGACCGTCCACTCTTTACAATTGCTGACAGGATTTCATCTTTCCTTATCGTATCCCGCTTGTCCAATAGCTCTTTCAAAACTGCGGTTGCATGGTCATATCTTTTCTTCGCTGCGATCACATCCGCTTCCACTTTGTAAAGCGTACATTCGCAATCCGCTTCTCTACTTGCTCATGAACGCAGTCGCTTCGCGATCTGTCAGTGGGAGCTTTCAATTCCCACTGACAGAAGCATCCCCCTCACCTGCTGCTTAGTGCTCCGCACACTTGAAGCGGGGGAATGCTTATCTGCGTTCAATCTTTTCATCCAGGGCTTGATCTCCTACTTTTTACTGTAAGCTTTTCCGTCACTGTAATAAATATGAAAGTTCCTTTTTTTCGTGTCTCCCTCGCATAAAAAACGCTTCACTATCATACCGTATACATCATACCTGTCAACATATTTCCCCCGGCTGTTCTCAAAACCGCCCTGATTTTCCTCTATGATTCCACGGATAAAGTCCTTCATTCCCTTCTTTTTCCGACGTGTGATTTTTCGTAAGTGACTCAAAACCACTATATTACATTATATCAGGAGAAACGTCTGGAGTCACTACACCATGTTTTAAGACACTTACAATCATTTACACTGTAACAACATTTTAACTAAAGAAGAAGTTTCATTTTGCAATTTTTCTATAATTAATTTTTCAGATGGCATTAACAATTTTTCTACAAGACATAATAGCAAAAAGCAATATATGTATGCTTGAATTGTAGTACTTATAGTTATTGAAATGTTGAATATACCAAGAATCTGCGGAACCAATTCCTTTATTATAAATTCATTTCCACACAAATACAAAGATGCTCTTCCTAATCGTTCCAATATTTCTACACCCGATAGAAAATACGAAACTCTAAGAACTAAAAATATAGAAGGAAGCGGAGTGATAATTTCAAACATCTTTCCAATTATATCATTTAATCCAATTATTTTAGACAATAAATTATTTTGCCAAAATAGGGAAAACGAATATATAAAACATAATAGCAGAGCAATATTTGAAATCCATTTTACAAGTGATTTCTTACTTCTAAAAAGTTTAAGGACCGGCTCATATGTAATAAATCCTATACAATAAAAAATAGTATAGTATAATGCACTATCAATATTCCAATACCAACTTGGTTGTACGGTGGGAGGTGGAGAAATCAAAAACTGTGAGAACATAAATAAAATTAAGCATGTAATAAATATAATAATTTTTTTATTCATTTTCTTTATAAAAGAAAATAATATTTCAATAACAAACAGACAAGAAAGAAACCATAATCCGCCCCCAAAATTTATATGATTTCGAATATCCCCTTTTAATAAAAGCATTAAATTCTCGTGTATATAAACATTTGTATTTCTCAATACAGCATTATATAGAATGCCTAATATAGCGAAAAAGAAAAAAGGAATTAAAATATTAATAACCTTTTTTTGAATATTTTCTAATATTGTTTTATGATTAAAATTTTCAAGGCATCCAGACAAATAAAAAAATAAACATACGTGAAAACTAAAAACCCAATTATATGCATTTCCTGTCACAACTCCATAGTGTCCTAAATAAATAAAAAACATTCCAAAACATTTTGCAACATCAATTCATTGAATACGTTGCATATAATAAATTTGTGACTATAAATAGTAAGTGCAGTCTGAAACGCGTTATTGCCAAGATTTACAAATCTGCCCATGAAATAACCCCTCCATAATAACAAACCGCCGATTACCATGTAGGTTTATTTTACTACATTGGTAATCGGCGGGCAAGAGTGGAAAAATGTTCTTTGGGATGATATTCTCTATACGAGTTGATATTCACCAGCATATCGGGATCAAATGTCAAATTACATTCTTCAATTATCATTCCAACCCCTATCGTATAATTAATCAAATTATTCCATATCAGCATTGTATTCTAATTCATGTAAACATAGGAAAAAGTGTACTACTTTCAAGATTTACAGAGCTATCCATAATAACCAGCGTCGATTACTAAATAGTTTTTACATAAATAATCGACGAACAAAAGTCTAATATAATTATGCATTTTCTATAATCTGACCAATATTTTCTTGCTTAACTGCTGCATCGGCTTTTCTACGCATAAAAAAGAAAGCAGCGCTATTATGCATGTAATGCCAATACAAAATACCAATAACCAAATTTCTCCTATTACAATGCTGCTTTTATTAAACAGATATACTACGATCTGCTGCACAAAAAAACCATATAAATATAATCCATATGATATATCAGCCTGCGAAAAGCATTTTGCAAAGGTCGGTTTTTCCACCAATGCAAAGGAGAATATTGTATATGAAAATGTCACATATTTTAATATACAAAAGGTAAGCGATCCTGGGTTCAGACAGGACAACAGGAAGACTGCCAAAATACTTACCTGAATATTTAACAATTTCTGCATACATGGAAAAGTGAATAACACTCCAATCAGATACCACGGAATCAGTTCCATCGCAGCCCATATATCTGTCCCATATATGACACAACGCCATTCAGGATGATACAAAAGTTTTACCATTTGTAGACAACATAATACAACGGTAATCACAGAAACAAAAGCAAAAGAATATCTCTTCTCCTTTTTTTTTCCTGCAAGAATCAAAATAATCGGAACCAAAATATACATTGCGAATTCTATAGGCAGAGTCCATAATGAACCATTTACTGCATTGGGATATGGATTTGTTTCAAACACTCCTGGCAGTGAATATGCTGGAAATAACAATATATTTCGCAGATAATTTCTAACCAGTGGTGACTGAAAATATTCGTTGATTGTAAGTGTTGACAGGATTGGTCCAATCACATAAGCAGCAACTAATGTAAATGCAATAAGCGCAGGAAAAATTCTAAAAACTCTTTTCGTCATATACCGTACCGGATTAGAATCTGATTCCCAGCTTTTCGCAATAAGAAATCCACCAATCAAAAAGAAGATTTTTACTCCGAGCGCCTGAATTCCTTCTCCCCATAATGTAGGAAGGGTATAGCCACCAATATATGCCATATGTCCAGCCATAACCATTATTGCAGCAACAAACCTAATGATATTAAAATTATTGTCTCTTTTCTCCCTCGCCATTAAATAATTTCTTTCTCCATTTCCTCTTATATTTCACTTATGTGGATACATCACTTTGATTTTCTTTCCTGTTCTAATGCATCCGCACATTCTTTCCAGCCTTTTTTCGCACTTTCTAACGCTTCCGCACATTCTTTCCAGCCTTTTTTCGCATTTTCTAATGCTTCCGCGCATTCTCCCCAGCCTTTTTTCGCATTTTCCAATGCTTCCGCACATTCTTTCCATTCGGTACGGGTTTCTTCCAATGCCCCTGCACACTTTTTCCACTCAACACGAGTTTCTTCCAGTGCGGCTGTACTTTGTGCCAATTTATCCTCTACATTTTTAAGCTCCGCATTTTTTTCACTCACCATTTGCTGCGATTGCTCTAATACTTGCTTTAATTCATCAATGTCTCGCTGATTTTTTTCCTCAAAAGATTTCGCTTTCTTTAACTCGTCTGCACACTTTTTCCATCCTTCTTCTGATACAAAGACCTGCTCTTTTAAAGTTCTTCTCTCATTTGGAAGCATTGAAAAATCCTTTTCCTGCAAATCTGCCCCGGAAAAATCAAGCACCTGATTCAGCTTTTCTACAAGGTCATTACCCTTTTCCTGTAAAAGTACTTTCAGATGATTAGTGTTTGCCTCTTTTTTGTTTTTATAATAGGTCAGCACAAACAAATGCTGAATTGCATTAAACCATGGATTTAACTGAATCAGTTCATACACGTTTGGATACTTTTTCTCCACTTCCTGCATAAACTCGGTTTCACCAAAAGTACTTCCTATATATTCGCAATCCAGAGCAAAATCTGCTGTACTGTTAATATCTTCAATCCATTCAATAAAAGAATGTCTAGTAAAATATTTCGTATGTGTATTATCTAGCACACCAGCTTCGCGATAATTAAAATGATCATTAAGCAAATTTAAAAATATATCTGCATTATTCACATTTGGAACACTGATCAAGATTTTCCCTTTATCTTTCAAGTATCTGACTGAGTTTTCAATAACCTTTGTAGGATTTATTACATGTTCAAGAATGTCGATCAAGGCAATATAATCAAATTCAAAAGATAGGCTTTCTAATTCTGCAAATCCTTCATCCGTATAATCAGGCGCTTCAATATTTGTGCAGAATATCTTATTATATTTATATTTTTCCAATGCATTTCGACATGCTTCTGAATCAATATCGATTCCATATAATTGGCATTTTTTATTCAGTAGCATAGCACCAAATTTGCCCTCACCGCAGCCAATATCAAGCACTGTACTTTCTGCATTTACCTGGCGTGCAAGTATCGCAACATTTACATTGTCATTATCTTCATTCACTTTGAATTCCTCATTATGATATCTGTTTTCAGACGAGCGCCATACTAACTGATTCTTTTTTCCATTTCCGAATTCCACACGATCACATCCTTTTATAATGTTATTTCCCTGTTGTCATTAAAATTTTATTTATTTTCGTGCTATCGCCATAAATAATCTTGGAATCATAAGGTCTGTCAGGAAATGCTCCATATTTCAATTTAATCGGAAGTCCCTTTTCTTTAATGAATGCTTCCACCTTATCTTTCAGAGCAACTGGATTTCCTGTGCAGACATTTATAATTCCAGTAATTTCATCCTGTGTGCTTGCAGCTACGATTTCCATTGCAAGATCTTTTATGTCAATGAAATCATATTTGTTTTCACCTGAAGTAAATGGAAATTCTTCTTTTCCATCTTCTACTGCCTGAAGCAGCTTTGTGAAAATAGAACTGTTTCGTCTGTCATCTCCCAGAATGTAATATGCTCTTAACCAGTAAATCTTCACATCTGAATTCTGGGTTAGCAGTAAAAGAGACTGTCTCAATGCATTTTTTGCAATACCATACTGTGATAATGGATTACACGGAGTATTTTCATCCACTGCACCTTCCCAGAATCCAATCTCATGCATGGTTCCCATAACTGCGATTCTTTTGCAGCCGCCATCAATTAAATTCTTCAGAAATGTAAAATGCTTTGATAAGTTTTCCATATGCTTTGGTGAATTATGCACAAATCCATCCTGCCATGCTAAATGAATACATAAATCAGGACATTTTACCTTTTCATAAATTCTGTCATCACCGGAAAATATATCCACATCCAGAATTTCAGCTCTTGAATCAATTTCCTTATGGTTAAAGTCAATTGCATAAACCTCATGGCCTTTTCCAAGCAGTTCTTTTACTACATATTTTCCCATATAGCCGGCAGCACCAGTTACCAATACTTTCATTGTCTTACCCTCCTAATCTAAAAATATCCTTTGTTATGCAGTTTTCTCTTTTTAAAACATTTTTTCAACGGGAAAATATTCAGCAGCATATTCACCCATCCTTTGGTTTTCATCCGCCGTTCAAATTCCCCTTTCACATTCACAACATCGAGCAGTCTTTTATCTTTAAGTTCCCACACAATTTCCGGATCTGAGTTAATGAAAAATACTCCCTCTTTCGTCTCCAGGCCGTTATGTACACAATCCTCTAACGTAAGTACTTTTTTCTCTCCGTTTGTAAACCAGATATCCACACTGAAATTTTTCAGCATAAACAGTCCTTCTTCACATAAATCGAATCGCATTGCTGTTAAATCATTTGTTTTTTCTTCAAATAAAAACCAGATGTCAAATTGCGGTGCTTCTGCCTTATTCACGGCCTGAATCACCTGATTATTGCTAAACCTTTCACCTTTACTGAAGAAAAGCTGACTTACCATTTCGCCATTGGCATTTACAAGATTCTGAGCTGCACCAGCTGTTGACAGCTCTATGATTCTTCTGATATTTCCTGCTGGCAGAATAATATTCTGACTGTTGTAAGTCTCCTGTACAGAATGATACGTTGCATCCCAATTTTCCTGATCATGCAAGGTGGCAGATGTTTCAATGTTTTTCCAGAATCTGTAGATTGCTGTCGGTGCTTCAATATCGGAAACGCCGCATAAAAAAGCGGTTCTCATAAAATATTCCCAATCTTCTGTCACATTAAGGTTTTCGTTGAATATAATTCCTGCCTTCTGAAAAATATTTACAGGAAACGCCAGAGTCATCAATGGGCATCTGTTAACAGATAACTGATTGATCAAATTAAAGGGAACACAGTAGTTTGCAGACGGAGCAGCCACTGCACAATATCCCAGTTTTTCCAGATTTTCCCAGTCCTGTGCAAATGCAAAAGAATGAAGAATACGGCCCTCGTTTTCTTCTGCACACTTTTTAAATTCCTCTACCCAGTTTGAGAAAAGAATATCATCATCATCAAAAACAGCTGCATACTTGCCCCACGCATGGGAAAAGCCATAATTCAGCGGAGTTGTTCTGGTTCCTTCATTCAGACGAAAGAATCTTATTTTCTTTCTGAATTCCTCTTCTTGATCTTCCAGAATTTCTTCGATCAGCTTACTATGTTCTTCATCAGCTTTATGCGCAATCAATAATATTTCAAAGTCCTGGCATTCCTGCGCCTGCAGACACAGCAGGGCTTCGCGCAATCCCTGCTCTCTCTTTCCCTGCGTACGGATAATAACGCTTAAAAAAGGAGAATTTTCCTTTTTTTCACCTTGAATGACAGGAAGATATTTCTCTTCGTATAATTTCTGGTTTTCTTCTGTATTTAAATGCTCTAATCCTTTTAAATACAGCCCAACATTACTGTTCGCTGAAAATTCACCAATAATATCTTTCCAGCTATTATTATTTTTATTATTCATACTCATTTCCTCAAAGCAATTAGTGATTAAACTTAAATCGCATCTTACAATATTCATCCCCTAAAAATCTTCCGATTTTATGTTCTGGATCTATCATTTTGGGTAAAGTACCCTCTTTTTCTCTTTTACGATATTCCTGCGCTGCTTTTTTTTCGCTTTCACCACCATGAGTCAGATACTGCTGGCAAAGCTTTTCTGCTCTTTCCGGATTTGACCATTTATAGGCAAGAAGCATGGCTGCTTCTGCAGAATAATATATTTCTGCGGATGTAGGCTGCCAGGTTCCTGATAAGGACAGATTTTTAGCATGATATACAATAGCGGACGGCATATAAATGATTTTATAACCAGCCAAGCGCACACGCCAGGAAAAATCCAGGTCATCACAATATAAAAAGAAGGTTTCTGCATCAAAACCATTTATTTTATTGTATACCTCTGTTTTAAACACAGTACAGGCAGTAGATGCCCATTCCGTTTCTCCTGTTTTTGTATTATATTCCTTTGCATGCTCCAGCGGAGTCTGTCTTGCCTCCACCATTCCAACCTCTTTCAGTTTAAGAGGCTCCATCAGCTTACACAGACAGGTTGGCTCCAAAATAACATCTGGATTCATGATCATCATAATATCAGCATCTGTATTCTCAGCCATCAGATTATGACCTTTGGCAGTTCCGGAATTAAATCCAAATACTTTATATTCAAATTCAATTTCCGCCTTCAGCATTTCACGGATATCTTTCTGTGTTTTTTCATCCAGAACAGGAGTTGGTGTAGAGTCACCATAAATAAGCCTCACCTGCAGATCTCCCACGCGTCTGTGATAGACTTTTACAGCCTGCTGAAGGGCTTTCATTGCTTTCACCAAAGCGTCTACCTGATTTCCATAAATTACAGATTGAATTTGTAATTTCATTATTATTTCTCCCATATTCGTTTTTTTCCATATACAGCCAGTCTTGCTGCACTCACAGGAATCTCATAGGATTCGTGTTTTTTTCGTACTGTTTTTAATGCCTCGTCTAATTGATGCTGTCGTTCTTTCTGAATCTTCTGTTCAAAAGGAACTCTATACAAAGATGTTGTTTTTTCCACACAAATATACTTTGTCCTTTGTGCATACCTTACCCATAAATCCCAGTCCTCCAGATAATCCAGTGAGCTGTCAAAGCCCCCAAATTCTTCATAAAGACGTCTCGAGAACATAATGCATTGTATTGGTATAAAATTATGATAACACAGCTCTACTTCATCAAATGCAGTCGTATATCGCTTATTATAAGCTTTAATATGGTATTTGTACGGAGAGGTGCTTTCTACAACAACCGGAGTCTCAAATCCAAATGCATATGCTGCAAGATATTTTCTGTTCTGCGCCAAAGCCTGTACCAGGGTTTCTACATGATCCGCAAAAAAGATATCATCATCGTCCAGAAAATTAATATATTCCCCGGCTGCTTTCGATAATGCAAGATTTCCCGCTTCTGAACGTCCGGCTTTCTTTCCGGTGGAATAATATCGGATATTCAAATCTGAAAATTCTTCTACGATCATTTTTTCAGCAGAAGCCTCACCATCTTCCACCACTATAACCTCTATATTGGAATACGTCTGATTTCGGATGCTGATCAACGCTTCTCTTAAAACTTCTGCACGCTGACAGGTTCGCACAATAATGGAAACCAAAGGACAAAATTCACAATCCTTCTGTGTTTGGATTTTATTGTCACGCGTAATTTCATAATCCCACTCCAGGAACTGTCCCACCTGCGCCCTGGCATAACTTTTATTATTAAAAGAAGAGATACATGAAAAATGTGCCGCAAAAGCCTGAAGCAATTGTTTTTTTGCTCCCGGATAGGGGGCCCGATGTAAAAAAAACACTATTGCAAACTGAAAATAGCCTCTCATCACATCGGAAAAGCTGCCAAAACGATATCGCAGCAGCAGATTATTAATCAGAGAATTTACATACTGCGCCGGCTTCACCGCTCCAATGCTTTCGTACGAATAATGCATTATTTTCACAGTCGGACAATATTTAATTTTGTAATCGGATGCTCTCAGACGCCAACTGAAATCCACGTCCTCCGCATACATAAAAATATTTTTATCAAACCCCTGAAGTTTTTCAAAAATTTCTCTGCGTACTGCAAATGCTGCTCCGGACATCCAACTTGTAATGCCAGTAACAGGATCATAAATTTTGGGATGCTCATATGGCAGCTGTCTGAATTCCCAGGCTCCGATTTCTTTCGATGACTCTGCAATTATCTCTTCCAGCCGCTTAAAAGTATCTTCGAATACCTCTGTATCAACGTTCAAAAAGCAAACAATTTCATCCTTTCCAAAGGATGCTCCTAGATTGTTAGCATTTCCAAAACCCTGATTCTGTTCCTGCTGAATAATCTCAAAACGGCTGAAGTCGTCTTTCTTTTCATAAGCAGTCAGCAATTCTACCGTCTGATCACTGGAATGATTATCCACAAAAAACAACTTCAGATCTGAAGAAAGTGCCTTTGCCTTCAGCAGAGAATCCAGGCACCTTTTTATCCATTTTTCAGAATTATATGTAACAATTACAATATCCATATTTTACCCACAAATTCTATAGAAACATTACATTTTCCTGTCGATTGGAAAAGGCTCTGATCTTGCTTGGAATTTCAATATAAGAAGAATTGTAACCTTGATTTACGACTTCCAGTTCCATAATACCATGAAGCCAGGTAAGCATTTCATGCTTAGACTGTGTACCCTGACCTACCGCTGCTCCTACCAGATAAACACCATTCATGATACGCGGCAATGTATATTCGTACACGATCTCAATAATGTCATTTTTCTTTCCGTTGACCACTTCGCCCTGATTAATAAAATTGTTAATATCAAACAGAGGAAGTCCTTTATTATTCTCCAACACAAATCCAACAATCAGGCTTGGTGCATCTTTCATACACTCAATTACTACATGAGTTCGATAAGTTTTATCAACGTACAGTCGATTTACCGCTTTATCTTCGGAATCTGTAAAAAACAGAGAACGGATTGCCACACTGTCATTGTGAAAACGATCCTCCACAAAACTGATCTTGGGATATTTTCTCTCTTCATCAATTTTTTCCATGAAGACATTCCCTGCAACTTCATCCTGAATATGTCCGGCCACATATTCTGCTGATTTTCGCTTTTCGTCCATATACATATCACAAATATGCGCAGCTTCGCCAAAGGCTCTGACCGTACCATGATCAAGCCATAAAACTCTGGAACACATCTGGCGTACACTTCCGATATCATGAGATACAAAAAGAATCGTAACGCCATTTCGTTTTAACTCATCAAATTTTTTAAAACACTTGTTCTGGAAGAAAATGTCTCCAACACTCAGTGCTTCATCTACAATAAGAATATCTGGTTCCACATTAATCGCAACTGCGAAAGCCAAACGTGCAAACATACCGCTTGAGTAAGTTTTCACCGGCTGATTGATAAAGTCTCCAATATCCGCAAATTCTACGATTCCGTTAAGGCGCTCATCCATTTCCTTACGTGAATAACCCATCATACGGCCATTCAAATATATATTTTCTATTCCAGAATATTCTTCATTAAAGCCAGCTCCAAGTTCCAATAAAGCAGAAACCTTACCTTCTATCTGAATATTTCCTGCTGTCGGACTTAAAACTCCGGTTACAATTTTCAGCAAAGTAGATTTACCGGCACCATTCGTTCCGATAATCCCCACTGTCTCGCCTTTTTTCACATTGAAGCTTACATCCTTAAGCGCCTCAAAAGTTTTACTCTGCTTCTTGCCAAAGCCTAACGCTTCCTTTACACGATCAGACGGTTTATTATATAAGCGATATGTTTTATTCAAATTTTCTATATTCACTGCATAATTTTGCATTCCTAATATCCTCACTTCTATAATACGTCAGCAAAATGCTGTTTTAATTTTTTGAAGCAGCTCATTCCTATTAAACAAAAAGCCAACGCAATCAGCCAATAATACAAATTCCATCCGAATCCATATTCCCAAAAGCATTTTCCACTCATCAATGCGTCACGATAGCCTCGTACCGGATAAAACAAAGGATTAAAGTTCAGTGCCCACTGTACCTTTTCATCAAAAATACTCATCTGCCATACAATCGGTGTTATCCAGAAAACAATCTGTAGAACAATGGATACGATTTGAACGACATCCCTAAAAAAAACAAAAAGTGATGCAGTGAAATACGATATTCCAATGCATACAAGAAGCATGTAGACAATATAATAAACTAACTGTAACCAATACACACTTGGCATCTGTCCATATACGATAAATAATATCGCTGTAAAACCAATTAAAAATAATTGTACAAAAAACACAGATACAACTCTTGCAACTGGCAATATATTAATATTAAACAAAACCTTTTTTACAAGATAACTGTATTCTACTAAGCTTGAAGTTGCATTTGTAATAGAATCACTTACAAAAAACCATGGCAATAAGCCGGATACCAGCCATAATATGAATGGATAGCCGTCTACATCTCCATTTTTGAATCCAATCTGAAAGATGAACCAGTATATTAATACCGTAATAACCGGCTGAACAAATGCCCAGAAAAATCCCAACACAGAACCGGCATATTTTGTTTTAAAATCATCCAATGCAAACTGACTAACAAAAAATAAATTTCCTTTCAATTTCTCACACCATTTTTTCATGTATTCCACCTGATCATTTCAAATATTTGTCCTTTTAAATCGAAGTTATCTTATCATATATGTATATAAAACGCAAGAAAACCACATGAAAAAGTATCTCTCAGACTTACTCTTCTCCCAGCATCTCCAAATAAACCTCACACGCCCCCACAGTCTTCTCCATCATAAACCGAATCCGCTTCTTTTCTGTCCCATAGCTTTTCTTGGTTGCTGCACCGCTTTCATGTTTCACCGACATGGAAGGATCATACACAATATTATAGCCTTTTCGCTGACAGCGCAGCGCCAGTATATATTCTTCGTAGAAAAACCGGGTTTCCGGCTCAAAGGCTTTTTCTTCTTTTTCGACAAATGATGGAGTAAAAATAAGACAGGCGCCAAAAGGGACAATATTTTTCTGAAGCTGACTATAAAGTGTCATATGTTGTTTCTGATTTTCTATCTTGTTTTTTTCCGCTTTTTGAAGCATATGGTAAACAACAGGATACATGACTGGATAAAAACGTAACGCCAGGCGGTTCATTTTTATAGTATATTCTGCTTCTTCTTTGGTTCTAAGTCTGGTATCCATTGGGTTCTGATGTTCACCGGTACTCTGCCTGATCACATCGGGACCCAGAACATAGCATTGATTATTTACATAACTTTTTTCCAGTCTGCTGATAAAGTCTTTTTGTGTAAATTCAATGTCATTATTCAAAACAATGATATAGCTTTTCCCAAAATGTTCTCTGGCGTACTGATACCCTTGATTATTTGCATAAGAAAAGCCGCCATTTTCTTTTATCTGCAAAACCTTGATTCTGGAATTCCCCTGATATTTTTGGAGCAGTTCCTGTCTGTCTTTTTCTTTTTTCTGAATGTCGTTGTCTACGATCACAATCCGGATACGTTCCTGCTGTTCCATTGCCAATATAGACCTGACACAGGTATCCGTTACTGAATAATCTTTATAATGTAATATCACAAAGCTTACGTATTCCATTTGTTTTCCTCTTAATATTTCTACTGAAATTTTACTTCAACATTTAAAATATGAAGCATTGGAAATAGCACGCCACACAATCTTTTTTGTTATTTTTTTTTACTGATCAGCCAGCCAAAGGGCCTAAGAAGTTTCGTTTTTAATAAAAGAATCAATACTTTTACTGCTGCTTTCTGCGTAAATGGAATGTCCACCTTTGCATTTAGCTTTGCTTTACTGTTTTTCCAATAAGCTGGAAAATACATATTTACCGTACAGCTGATATAATCGCACAATTCCCTGATTTTCTCCCATCTTGCTCCCGGGGCGAGCTGAAACAGACAGGTTGCAAAAATCCTCATAACAAACAGCTCATAGAATTCCGGACTGTTCTGAATTCCAATTTTATTTACTCTGGTTAAAGTATTTTCCAGGCCTTTATACGGAAGAGAGTATTTTTCCAAACCTTTGAAATTGTGAATCGCTGACGATGCGTGCTGCACATAATAATACCCGCATTCCGGCAAGGTAGCGATTCTTGGACATACAGCAGAAAAAAACAAAGAAACCGGCATATCCTCCCCTCGCTCACCGCTTTGAAATTTCACGTCATACTTTTCCCACAGTTCCCGTTTGTATAAATGGGAACATACTGCTGAAATTCGGAATGTCCACTCCTCATTTTCCAAACGTTTATACACACCCGGAATAATCTTATTCAGCTCTTTTCCACCTTCGTCCACATAAGTCAGGCCACATATTACCATATCAAGAGTTTCTTTTTCCGCAAGACTGTACATTTTTTCAATATAGTCTTCCTGCAGGTAATCGTCTCCATCCACAAATGTAAGGTATTTTCCGGTCGCTTTCTCTACACCCAGGTTTCTGGCTGCTGCCACGCCTTTATTTTCCTGTTCTAACAGAATAATCCGGCTGTCTTTCTGCGCCAATTTACGCAGAATTTTCCCGCTTTCATCTATACTCCCATCATTGATTATAATGATTTCCAGTTCGGGTAAAGTCTGCGCCATAACCGAGCAGATACATTTTTCTACATATTTTTCACTATTATATACTGGAATAATGACAGATACTTCCGGCATGATTTTCTCCTTAATTCTCTTCACACCTCATTAGATTCTTCACTCTTCTGGTAAACCTTCTCAATCATTTTCGCAACCCACCCCGGCCAAAATTTCCGGAACATATATAAGTCTTCCGCTCTTCTTCCGTTTTCCTCAATCAGTTCCGAGGTTGTGGATTCCTGATGGATCCGGTGCTCCATTCCTGCCCTTGCAGTGTATGCAAACTCGCCTTTTCGCCTGGAAATTTCTTCCCATGCCTGCCAGTCAATGTTGCTTTTCATGTTATTTTTAAAGGAAAAACTGTCCAGATTTTCTTTTACAAGGGTGACTGCAGGGCAACAGATAGCCGATCCTATGGAGAGAATTCTCCTCCGAACAAAACGGTTTTTCCAAAAGACAGTCAGTTTCAGAGGAGTCAGAAGCAGACGTTTTACCTTAAGAAGCCGGTTAGTTGTCACCGTTTTTCCATTTCGAAGTTCATTATAGTCTGTAAAAATAATAAGAGGATGATGACATTTCTTCGCAGCTGCCAGTACATCCTCCGTGTAGTTTACATAATATCTGTCATCCTGATGAGCGAGGGTTACAAGCGGTGTTGTTGCACAGCTATAGGCAAAATTCCAATCTCCGGCAAGACCTTTTTCACCGTGGTTTATATGAACAGGTATTCCATACTTCTCACCAATTCCATATATATATGAATTGGGAGTTGAAGTCGCGATCAGAATTCTGGTTCTGACTTTCTGCGCCAGAAGAGACTGTACACATTCTTCCAAATACGGACTCTCACCGTACGCGCATACCGCAAATGTATGAAGATTTATTTTATTACTATTATCAAAATTCTTTAATCCCATATTTTTCATTTTTTCTATAAACTTTTAGATATATGCATTCCAGAACATGTTTGAAAAAGGCTTTCTGCAAAATATACCCCAAAGTGGGGAGTACAGATTGCTGGAATGATTTTCAAGGAAACCATTGGTCATCTTCCTTCTCCAATACCAATTTCTGCCTCTATCTCCTGCTTTTCTACTTCTTCCCGTTCCAATAACGTCTCTTTCTCATCTACTTTATCAATCTTCTTATTCTCAGCCTTGGAACGAAGCGCAACTTCTGCAGATAACACTCCAATCTTGTCTTCCAGCTGAGATACAATAATAGATAAGGTAAATATTTTTTCCACCAGCAGGAAAATGATCACCAGAAACACCAGATTACTTGGTGACATAATTCCGAATATACGACACAATTCATAGGAAATTTCCGGAAAGATTGCCAGCAAAAGTAAAATGGCCGCAAAAAAAATCCAGAAAATAGCGTCCTCCATTTTGACTTTATTTTTTCGGATTTTTCGAAGAATCCATCCAACAGTCAGAACAGAGGCAATAATAAGTAAACCTTTCAGCGTGTCGCTCATTTTTTGTCTCCTTTCTCTCGTCTACGCACCCATTGAAAAATAAAAATAGAAAAGAACATTTTCATCATATACCAAATGGAATTTTTGAAATCCAGGTAGCTGGTTCCGGCAATTCGCTCGTGCATTTCTACCTGCACTTCTTCAATCTTTACCCCGCAATTCAAAAGGTATGCCAGGGTATCCGGCTCCGGACTGTAATTGATATCGTAGCCAAAGCGTTTGATCATGCGCTTATTAAAAAGGCGCATTCCGGAAGTTACATCTCCAATATATTTCCCGCCTGTGGTTATCATGATGGCGTAGGTAAGCAGCTGGCTTCCAATCATTCTGGAATTAACAGGCTTCCGCTGGGTTTTAAATCTGGACCCGATCACAATGTCACAACCGGTCCGCTCCATCTCCGTAATCATATCCTCTATATACTTTGGATCATGCTGACCATCGCCGTCCAGCTGGAGAACGTAATCATATCCATAATAGTTCGCATAGCGCATACCGCTTTTGATCGCGCCGGAAAGTCCGGTGTTTACAGGAAGATCCATGAAATTATAACCGCGGCGGGCGCATATCTTACGGGTGTCATCGGTGGAGCCATCATTGATCACCACGTAATCATATTGAGGATAATTCTTTTCCAGGTTGTCTACTACCTTTTCTATACATCCAGCTTCATTGTAAGCTGGTATAATGATCAGAATTTTTGATATTGTTTTTATTGAAGCCATGAATTCTCCGTTCTGTGTTTCTCCACAATCTCCACCAGTTCCCGTGCTCTCGCCTCAAAAGAATATTGCTCCTTAATCACCGGCCACTGCTTATCAACTTTTGCTTTCACTTCTTCATAGTTGTTCTCAATTTTCTTCACGCACTGGTGGAATTCTTCTTTATTGCTATAGTACAGCACTGCTTCCGGAAAGATTTTTCTGAGCTCATCGCAGCAGTCAGATATTACCGGGAGACCGCAGGCCAGGGCATCGAAAATGCGATTATTCACAAACTGGTAATCCAGCATGTCTTTCCAGTGGTCATTCAAGGTGACGCAGGCACTTCGGTAAAGGGCGGGAATCTGGCTGTTTTCGATAAAAACATCCTGTACCATGGTCTTATCCGAACCTAACATGGCTTTCCAGCCGGCACCCCAGATTTTCAGCGGAAGTTTATCCTGTGCTGCCCATAATACACATGGGCGGGCCACACCACGGGAATTTCCAATAAATAAATAATCTTTTCCACGGCTGCATTCAGCTTCCTGATCCGGGTAAAAAAGCTCAGTGTCTGTACACTGAAGCAATGGATAAACAGGAACCGTAAGCTTCGCCTGAAGCTCCCTGGCATAATGGCGGGAACCTACGCATACAATATCATAGAGCTGGTATTCTTCTTGAGTAACCATTTCCGGGTGGCTGATATTCCACATAATGTAGAGGCATTTGGTGTTCCGGCGATCCGGACGGTAAAATTCGCAGCCTCGAAGTACAAGAACCACATCTGCGTTTACTTCACAGTCCCAGTCTTCGTGCAGGTCAATTATAGTGTACATTCCCATTCGATCCAGGTAACGTTTCAAGGCAACTGCATACGCATAATCGCCCCAACGGATCTTTTTTTCCTCAGGAGCAGGACATTTGATCACCCAGATCTGGCGTTCTTTCGCTTCACGCTGCACCTGTGCAGCCCGCTTTCCCCAGTCGTCCCGGCGATGCAGTTCCTGTGACACATATTCCTTCAGCTCCAGCATGGACTGGCTGTTTTTCTGAAGCTCCAGGAGGATTTTTTCCTGGCGTTTATTCTCTTTTTCCAGTTCACGCAGCTTATTGTCCATATAGGTGCGGCTTACCGGAATAAAGCTTCGTAATTTCTGTTTCAGGGTATTCCAAAAGCTCATATAGAAACTCCTTGTATAATAAGTTGTCAATCGGTAAAAATCTGTTTTTGAGTCTTTGGTTTTTATTATAACGAAATATGACAGGAAACGCAACTCCCCACAGCAAATCACCAGCGAACAGTAACCCTTCACAATTTTTTCACGTTTTTTTCTACCTTTTATCACTAGGAAAGTAATTTCGAATTTGCTATAATAGTTTCACGACATCAGAGCATGTTTGAAAAAGGCTTTCTGCAAAATGTGCGTCACAATTTGTGGGATATTTTATCCCCCTCTTTATTCAATGAATGCATCAAACTTTTCTGGCATTATAAATCTTAGGAGGATACCGAATTCATGCGAAGAAAAAAGAGCTTACTAATACCGGCTGTGCTGGCTTTTTCCCTTTGCACCGGTGCTGTTGTTCCAGTACTGGCGGAGGAGACCTCACAGACAGCTGATGCAGCAGCTATGACAAATACAGATAATGAACAAGAGGCATCAGCGGGCAGCACTGACGGCACTGCACAGGAGACAACCGATACTTCTGATATCCCTTATGAAAAAGGCACCATCACAGACACTGATTTTCAGAGTGAGTGGCTGAATCTGAAATTCACACCGCCGGAAACAGTAGTCATGAATACAGAGGAAGAGCTTCAGTCTGTTATGAAGCAGGGCCAGACTACTCTGGAGGAAGCTTCCGGGGTGGAACTTGGAGAGGATGCTTTGTCCGGCACTGTTTATGAAATGATGGCTTCTTCCATCTCTGGTTTTCCTAATGTTTCCTTAGTTGTCGAGGATGCTTCTTTGGAGAATATGACTGTTGACCAGTATTTTCTGGCTGCACAGCAGATGTTGGATGCTACCGGGATGGGCTATACTTATTCGGACGTAACAGATATACAGATTGCCGGGCAGGATTTCCGTGTTATGGAAACAAGTGTGGCAGTCAATGACTATGAAATTCTTCAGAAATATTGTACCCGCAAACAGGGAGGAAAGTTTGTCTCCATTATTTTATCATACACCACAGATACCACAGCAGAAGCAGATGAAATTCTGGCAGCTTTTACTCCATTAAATACAGACACGGAGGCTGCACCTGCAGAATAAACTATGGTCTATACTCCCTTAACCATAAAAGCTATAAAAATTGCATATAAAGCACACGAAGGACAATACGACCAGAGTGGGGTTCCTTATATTCTTCACCCGGTTCATCTTGCAGAACAAATGACAGATGAAACTACCACCTGCATTGCCCTGCTTCATGACGTTCTGGAAGATACTGCCCTGACTCTTCCTGATCTGGAAGCGGAATTTCCAAGAGAGATCACAGAGGCAGTCCAGCTGCTTACACACGCTCCTTCCGATGATTATCTGGATTATGTGCGCAGACTTTGCGAAAATCCGCTGGCTCGTAAGGTAAAGATTGCGGATCTCGCCCATAATTCAGATGAAACACGGCTTTCTTCCGTCACGCCGGATCCAATGCAGCTAAAGCACTGGCGGACGAAGTATGCAGCTGCAAAGGAGATCATACGGGAATACGAAAATATCCCATAAAGTAGAACTCCAGACTATGTAAAAAGGTACTCTGTTATATTAATATCAATTATGTTGATACCAATATAACAGAGTACCTTTTTTATATTTTGCAAAAGCAACTGTTAAATTTTTATTATTTCACCCGCAAAATCGACCTCACCAGTTCCAGATGCGGTCTGTCTGCATCCTTCTGGAACACGGCAACATGGTTCAGGTCTGCGCCTCCATCTGTATATGCCGGAAAAAGAAAGCCGCACTCCGGCTCACCTGGCTCGTATTCATCTGCAAGAGGACAAATTACACAGATCAGATATTCAAAAACAGCTTCTGATTCCCCCAGCCGCTCCTTATCTGCTGCCTTTGCCGGAATATCATATCTGTCGTGGAAAATATAAACTGCATAAGGTCTCCTGCTTTTATAATTCTCCATTACAAGATCATAGAAGCTGTCCATAAGAGCATCGTTTTTCAGCCCACATTCCCGGATTGCCATCAAAAGCTGCCACACGGTTCCTGGCCTTCTGTCTGCATCTGCAAATTCATAACGTTTCAGATTTACATTTGTTGCTGCAAAGGGAACTACCTTGGCAAGCTCAATGTTTTTCTTCTTTTCTGCGGCAGACAGCTTTAAAAAATTCACGTTAAAGCTGCCGTCAAAGTCCCCGTCCTTATCCACATAACATCCCGCAATCCTTGTAAAAGAACTCCGGGCAACATTCATCCTCCTGGTCAGCGCCAGCATATCTTCACGGTCGATTTTGTTGGTCATGGTTTTCTCCTGTGTATACGCAAAATGTTTTTTCTATTTTACCATTCCTATGCGCTATACACAACTGAAAGTAAAAATATCTCCATTTAAAACGCTTTTCTAATCCGCTCCAACGCCTCCGTCAGCGTTGCCCTTGGACACGCCACATTAATCCTTTGGAATCCTTCGCCTGCTTTTCCGAAAATCTTTCCACTGTCAAGCCAAAGTCTGGCCTTGTTAAGGATCAAATCCTCCAGTTCCTCAACAGTCAGGCCTGTCTCACGGAAGTCTAGCCACACCAGATACGTGCCTTCCAGATCTGTCATCTTTACCCCAGGCAGATATTTTTCCACATACTCTTTTGTGTAGTTGATGTTCGCCTCCACATAAGCATGCATCGCCTGGTACCACTCTTCTCCCTTGGAATAAGCGGCCTCTGTTGCCACCAGTCCCAGAACCCCAAGCTGGCTGATTCCTGCCGCATCCAGCTGCTTCCGGAATTTTCGGCGAAGCTCCGGATTGGGAATAAAAATATTGGAAATCATCATACTTGCAAGATTGAAAGTTTTACTTGGAGAAGTGCAGGTAATGGAAATATCCTGAAACTCCTTTTTCAGACCGGCAAACACCTGATGCTTTCCCTTAAAAACAAAATCCTGATGGATTTCATCACTGACAACGGTCACACCATTCTTTACGCAGATATCTCCTAATTTTTCCAATTCTTCTGCGCTCCACACTCTTCCCACCGGATTGTGGGGATTACACAGGAAAAACAGTTTCACATTTTCCTCCACGATTTTCTTCTCAAAATCCTGAAAATCGGTGTGATAACGGTTGTCTTCTCCTTGATAAAGGTTGCTGCTCACCACTTTTCTGCCATTATCCTGAATAACTTCTGAAAAAGGATAATAAACGGGAAGCTGGATCAGCACACTGTCTCCCGGCTGCGTGTATGCTTTCACCGCCATAGCCAGGGCAAAAACAACTCCTGGCGTTTTAATCAGCCAATCCTCCCGGACGTCCCAATTGTGATGAGTCTTCATCCAGTTTGCCAAGATTTCAAAATAAGGGGTCTGCACCTCACTGTATCCGAAAATTCCCTCTTTTGCACGCTCTACCAGCGCATCCTCAATATAAGAAGAGGTCTCAAAATCCATGTCTGCGACCCAAAGAGGCAGCACATCTGCCGGCTTGCCCCTTTTTACTGCAAAATCATATTTCAGACATCTGGTATTTTTTCTGTTAATCACTTTATCAAAATCAAGATTTCTTTCCGCCATATAATTCTTCCTCTGTTTCTGCAAATACTTTTTCAAATTCATCAAGAAGATCCTGGGCATCCTCGATTCCAACAGAGAGGCGAAGGGTTGCCTCTGTAATTCCGTTGCGTTCCCGTATCTTCTTCGGCACATCCGCATGCGTCTGGGTAGTTGGATATGTGATCAACGTCTCCACACCGCCAAGACTTTCTGCAAACTTGATCATCCGCACTTTTTCCAGAACAGAAAGGGCAAACTCCTTGCTTTCCAGCTGGAAGGTAAGCATGGAGCCAAATCCTCTGGCCTGCTTTTTCATAATCTCATATCCCGGGTGATCTGGTAATCCCGGATAGATTACTCTGGTCACTGCGCTCTTTGTTTTCAGCCATTCTGCGATTTTGAAAGCATTTTTCTGTGCCTGCTCCATGCGGATTCCAAGAGTTTTGATACCGCGGAGGATCAGCCAGCTGTCAAAAGGAGCCAGGCCGGAGCCTGTGGTTTTAATAAGAAAACGGAGCTTTTCGCTGATATCCGCTCTGTTGGTTACCAGAAATCCTGCCAGGGTATCATTATGTCCGCCCAGGAATTTGGTTCCGCTGTGCACTACAATGTCCGCTCCCAGTTCCAGTGGATTCTGGAAATATGGAGATAAAAATGTATTGTCTACTATGAGAAGGAGATTATGTCTTTTTGTAATTTCCGCAAGTGCCGCAATATCAGTGACATTCATCATGGGGTTGGTTGGAGTTTCAATATAAATTGCTTTTGTGTTTTCGTTTACATAACTTTCCACATTTTCTTTCCAACAGTCGATTCTGGAAAAATGGATCCCGTTTTTCGAAGAAACATTGTCAAAAAGCCGGATGCTTCCGCCGTACAGGTCTGCATCTATGATCAGATGGTCTCCTGGTTTAAACAGCTCCATTACCAGAGTGATTGCTGCCATTCCAGTGGAAAAAGCCAGTGCATCGATTCCGTTTTCCAAAGTTGCTACAATTTTTTCCAGATGCTCTCTGGTCGGGTTCTGCAGTCTGCTGTAGTCAAAGCCTGTACTCTGGCCTACTGCCGGATGCTCATATGTTGCTGTCTGATAAATCGGAAAACTGATAGAGCCATAATTGTTACAACAGCCTTCCTCTTCTTCCAAATGTAAACATTTTGTATTGATTCCTCTTGCCATGATTTTCCTCCAGATTCGTATGATCGCGTTCAGAGAAATGTTTTCTCTCTTTTTTGTCTGAACATATCATAGCAAGATAAGAGGATTTTGTATAATTCATTTTACCTTGAGTTCGTTATAGAATATTGCTATATCTGATTAGATATGTTAGATTTGGTGTATTGCCAATTTCAGAGCGTGTTTGAAAAAGGCTTTCTGCAAGATGTGCGTCACAATTTGCGGGAATACTTTTTCAAACACGGTCTAAAACACCCTCTGCACCAGCAGCATATACAAAATCGTTCCACCGCCAATACTAAGCAGTGTATTCTTTTTCCACTTATGCAAAAATACGATAAACAAAATCGCAATGGCTTCTGGCAGCCCATAAGGTCCGCTTCCGTTCCTTCATAGTTACACTCTTCGCGATGCACAGAAATCATGTTTCCCATGTTTTCGCACCGTACTTCTTGGGTTTTCTGTAAACGAAGTTCACAAAATATCTCTTGGGATGATATCTGCTGAATAGGAGCAGGCATTAATTACCGGCCAGTTCCCTGATAGCATCTGTCAAGGTCGTGTACTGCTCTTTCACCTGCGCGTAAAGCTCATCACTTCCTGCGGTTTCTCTTCCTCTTAATACCTCCGTAAGCTCTGCACTGACCTTATACAATTCTGTAAATCCAAGGTTCAGGCACACACCCTTCAGGGTATGGGCTGCACGGAATGCTTTCTCTCCATCCTGTGCGGCAAGACCATCTGTCAGCTCCTGAAAACTTGGATCGTTAAGAAATTTTACTGCAAATCTTTTCACAAGTGCTTCGCTTCCCAGTCTTTTCAGAACTCCATCGTAATCTGAGCCAACTTTCTCATAACATTCTTTTATTGTCATTCCAGCCTCCTTAATTTTCATTCCGGTTCCCTATGTAACTGCTTTCTGCACTTTATTATATTAAATTGAAAGAAATTTGTCCACAGGTTTCTAGAGCGTGTTTGAAAAAGGCTCTGACATTACGCATCAGACCTGGAATAAGCATTCTTCATCTGATTACTCAGCTCATAAAGCACTTTATTCAGTGTGTCAGAAGCCTCTTTTTTCACCATATCCGCAATTTCCTGGTTGGCCTGATGGCGAAGGGACATTCGCTTCGCTGCGTCAGACTCTTTTTCCAGAAGAGCGTCATATTTGCCAATCAGCTGGTGGCCTTTTGACATTACACGCTCCTGATAACGTTCAATATGGAAAATGGAGCTCTTATAAGAAGCATCTGCCATGGCACCGATCATGCGGCTTACCCAGTAGAAGCTGTCAGTGGTTACTTCCCTGGTGGTGCTGGAAAAATAGTCCGGAGTGGTATCAATTGTGGCATAAAACGGCACCAGCACATTAAATGCATTGGATGCAAATGCAACCCATTCCAGAATATTGCAGTCCTTTTCCATGCCTGGTCTCATCTGGATCAGAGACAGGAAATCTGTACGGTTCACACCGATAGAACGGAATGCTCCGCGCTGTTCTTTTTCTCCATAGGAAGCATATGGATCATAAGAGGTTCCCTGATAATGGGAGGACAATACATATTTCACATCCTCTACAGTAATCTTTTTTTCCGGAATCATGCACCATGGCAGATCATCAGAATATGGAGTAAATTCTGCATTTACGCCATCCCAGATTTTTGTCTTCGGATTCAGTTTTCTCAGCATATACCATGCACGAGGAGTATTATAAACATGGTCGGAATCGTCATGGCTTCCGAACGCATCTCTTGGATTCAGTACACCATCCATGGAAAGATCCAGGTGATTTTTGCTGATAAATTCTTTCAGGTCAGCGGAACACATGTATTCCAGATCCGCATATTCCTCACATGGGCACCGATATTTTTCCTGATCCCGCAATGCCTTTTCCAAGTCAAATTTATCAATTCCTAGCTGATTTGGCATTACTACATATGCCTCATCCGGAACCTTTCTTGCCATCCAGTGATGGCCGCCGATGGTTTCCAGCCACCAGATTTCGTTTTGATCCTGGAAAGCAATTCCATTCATCTCATAGGTTCCGTATTTCTCCAGAATGCTTCCAAGGCGGATTACCCCTTCGCGGGCGCTATGGATGTATGGAAGAACAATGGATACAATATCTTCCTCTCCGATTCCACCGGCTGCTTCCTCCTTACCGTCCTTTGCAGGCTGATAGGTTACCAGAGGATCCGCGCCAAGTACCCGGGGATTGGAGGTAATCGTTTCTGTAGCAGTCATTCCCACATTTGCCTCATTTACACCGCTAGCTGCCCAGATTCCTTCGCCGTCTACTGCATTTGGCACAGATGTATAGCCCATTGGATCATCTGGAAGATCAATTTCCACATGAGAAATCACAGATTTATATTTCCGCGGCTGTTCCTCCGGATGAACCACCACAAATTTTTTTGGCATATAATGACCGGAACCGGAATCGTCATTTCTTGCGATCATGGTAGAACCATCATAAGATGCCTTTTTTCCAACTAAAATTGTAGTACAACCCATTTAAATTTCCTCCTGAAAATATTTCGTAATCTACTATGCTCTATGTTAGCACAATCGGGCATTTTATGGAATACAAGATTCCGGAAATCAATTATTTAACGGTTGTATTGCCTGCCATTAAGCTTTATACTTATCTTATTCCCGTAGCAAAATGATTCGCGAAAGAATCCTGCCCATCAGGGCTTTTCTATAACTTAAAGGAGCATTCCTTATGCAGACATCTAAAGATTATTTGCATGTTTTTCTTGATATGGGCGACGCACTGTTAAACAGCGGCGCAGAAATTTTCCGGGTGGAGGACACCCTGAACCGGATGGGCTATGCCTGTGGTGCTACCCATATGAATGTTTTTGTCATCACGTCCAGCATTGTTATTACTATGGAATTTCCCGGAGATGGCGCACGGACGCAGACACGGCGCATTCATGAATGTGGGGGGAATGATTTCACCAAGCTGGAGCAGCTCAATGACCTGAGCCGCCGTTTCTGCAGTCATCCGGTTTCTGCTGCGGAGCTGCGAAATGAATTTGAGAAGATCAATGCAAACAGACCTAAGCCTCTTTGGAAACTGCTTGGAAGCGTTCTTGCAGCCTGCAGTTTTGCCCTTTTCTACGGCGGCACTATTCCGGATGCCATTACTGCCGGCATTGCTGCAATCCTGATATGGAGCCTGCAAAAATATCTAAGACCAGTATGTATGAACGAGGTTACTTTCCAATTTGCAGCGTCTTTTCTCACAGGCTGCGCCATTTGCGGATTTACTTTGCTCTGTCCTTTCCTTCACATGGATAAGATCATGATTGGTGATATTATGCTTCTGATTCCAGGACTTATGTCAACTAATGCGATCCGCGATGTACTCATTGGTGATACCCTTTCGGGTATTATCAGGCTGATCGCCGCGTTACTTCTTGCAGCAGCACTGGCACTTGGTTTTATGGGCGCAATTATTCTTTTTGGGAGGTTTGGACTTTGATCACAATGACGGTTATACAGCTGATTACCGGAGCTATCGGATCTGTGGCTTTTGGTCTTCTTTTTCACATGAAAACTAAATATCTGCCGCTGGCTGCTGCCGGTGGTTTTCTTAGCTGGCTGGTCTTTCTCTTTGGGAAGAGTCTGTGGGGAAGTGTTTTTCTTCCGGCACTGCTGGCTGGTTTTATTGCAGATGTGTATGCGGAAATCCTGGCAAGAATCTGCAAGGAAACTTCCACTTCTTTTTTCGTTACTTCCGTGATTCCATTAATTCCCGGAAGTACCCTTTATTACTGCATGAGCAGTATTGTAGAGGGAAATCCCATGCAGGCACTTAAATATGGGAGGGACACCTTTCTCTTTGCATTTGGAATCGCCGCGGGGATGAGTATTGCGTGGGCGATCTGTTATTTTCTGAGAAGTGTTAAAGCACGATAATTTCTTATTCACAGTTTCCGGATTTCCACCTTGCGATTCCGCCAGCCCTTTTTCCAAACCATGAGAAAAACCTGAAAATCCAGGCTGTCTCTGGCTGTTGTAAAGGGCTCTTCTCTTAATATCTCTGCATGGATTCCGTCCCGGGTCAGTTTTTCCTGCAGTTTTCCCGCTTTTGACAGCAGGCTTTTTAACTGCTGATCAGCCTCATTTCCAAAAGTCCGGTCAGGATAAGCCGCCGCTGCGCTTTTTATTTTTCCGGTAAGAAGATCAATCACTGCACTATGCTTATTCTTGTGCAATACCCTGGCAAAAATCCTGGCGATAAATGGAGCTGGAAATTTCTTATAAACATGCAATAACCGAAGCAGAGAAAAATCCCGAGCTTCTTTTGCTAGCTCTTCCATTACTTGAAATGCTGCTGCAGACGGCTTCCAGGGGTCTTCCTTTGGCACAATATACTGTTTCGGCACTGCAGGATAACAGCAATAATTCAACGGTGGAAAGTCCGCCAGCTGCACAAGTGCCCTTTCTTTTTCTGTGCAAAACTCTTCTCCCAGATATTCCAGCTTATCTCTTGCAATGGCGATCCGATATTCCAGCTGACGCAGATATTCATACCCAGGTACCCAGAAATGACCGATTTCCCCATAGTTATAAAGATAAACCTCCAGATCCAGCATTCTGAAAAACAGGGTGACTACGTTCTCCCCCTGCCATACTACCAGTATATATTCATCCCCTTCCTGACTTAAGGATGATTTCAGAGGACCTTCATAATTCTCCAGATAAGAGCCTGTAAGTCTGGCGTCCCGGAAAATGAGAAAGCTTTCTACGGCATCATTCATCAAATAAACAAGGCGGATATCACCTGGATTTTTCTCTTTTCCCACTCTGGCAAGGCTGTCTTTTTCGCCCTGTTTTCTCTCATTATTTTCATATGTCTCATAACATTCCCATTCAGCCTGTGCTCCGTTTTCTTTCGGAAACAGCAATTCAAATTGCTCCTGTTCCAAAAGCTCCTCCAGCATTTCAAATGTATCCTGCATCTTATGATTACCTCAAACTGTTCGATTCCTGTTTCCAATTTCACTTTTTATTATATGGGTATCTGACAGAAATGTCAAAATAACGACAACAGATATATAGCTATAAAATAAATAGCATACAATTTACAGCTTACATTTTTCATATATTTTCTATATACTTTATATTATGGATAAAGAAGCTGTCGTTCCATAATATAAGAACCCGCAGGCAATCAGGAAGCGGTGAAACCGTTCCATAGATTGCCAGAGCATGTTTGAAGAAACTGTTTGAAAAGGGTTTTCTGCAAGATGTGCGTCAGAATTTGCAGAAGATTTTGTTCAAATTGGAAAGCAGCTTAAATGCGTGTAAAATCACAGGTAAGCCAGTTCGGCACCTGTTAAAAAGATTGGAGAACGAATATGAATCAGATTGATTACGAAAACTTAGGATCCCGAATGAAAGAACTGCGAATCAAAATGAAGCTTACCCAGGCGGAAGTTGCCAAAGCTCTGAATGTAACTCCTGGCTACATCAGCAACGTGGAGAATAACCGTACTGCAATGTCCCTGCGTATCCTTATTTATTATGCAAGACTGCTGAACATCTCCCTGGATTCCCTGATTGGCAGAATTGATTCTGAATACCGTGAAACTGCCCTGGACCGCGAGATTTCCGAGCAGGTACATAAAATGAGTATTCCAGAGAAACAAAAGCTTCTGAAAACCATGAAGGTATGGATGGAAGAAGATTGATTCTGAACGTAAAAGGGGCTGTCTATTTCCTGACAGCCCCTTTTGTAACTTTATGGTGTTTATAGTATTATATCAGATTTTATTCCCCCCCATTTCTGTGATAGTATCACATACTTTTCTTTTTTGCCTTGCGGACCAGTTTTCGGATCAGGACTACAATAAGAATAATAATTACAAGGAAGAGCAGGCAGATCAGCACGATCATTACTGAGAATCTATTGGGATTTTTCACCAGATCAATAATATTTGTGCTGTCATCTACAACCTTACGGTTATGAGTGACTGCATAATATTCCGGTACATTGGCAATTCCATCCCCGTCTATATCTTCAAAAGACTGCATATATCTTGCAATAGCATCCCACGCTTTCAATTCCCTGCCATCTTCCATGATTGCTTGATCTTCCAGATTTTCAATTGGATTTCCGTTCTTATCCTTTGGTTCAAGAGACAACAGACCATAGGACATTTTCATTACAGAGCCAAGCATTTGTCCTGTATACAAGTCAGTCACAACATGGTACAGTTTATCATCCTGAATTTCAATTCTTTCTCCATCTTCTCTGGTCAGATAACAGTCCGTCACCTTATTCAGAATCATTCGATGAGGATTATATGTAAAATTCAGTCCGCTGCAATACAATCTTGCAGTTGTCATAAAATCCGAAACAGAAGCGTCTACTTCTGCTGCCAGCTTCAATTCTTTTCCTGTCAGATATGCATTGATAAGAGGATATCCTGCCACACCGTCTTTTCCAATTCCCAGAGAAAAAGAATTGTAAACATCCTCTACTGTAATATTGCCTTTTGTATATGTGTCACGGACCGTTCCGCTTGGCACAACCGCTACGTCTACCGGATTCCCATCGTAATACTCTGAATTTTCCACAGCATATACATACGCATCAGACATAATATCGCCAAGATTCAGTTCTTCATGCTTTGTTCCCATCTCTTCCAGACTGTTAAATTCAATATCGTTCTGAGCCAGAACTTCATCCCTGGTGTACCCAAAATCTGCAAGATAATTGGTGTCTACTGTATCCATTAATTCATCAATCCGTTTCTGTGTTTCCTGATCCGGCTTGATCTCATCAGACACAGGAATCAGCTCATAGGAAGTCATTTCCCAACGCCCTTCCTCCTTCTGTGTCATTGAAAGTGATCCAAGGTTTCTCCCATACTCACCGCAGGATACAATATATGTATTCCCATGCTTAATGGCTTCATTCAGCTCTGTATGGGAATGTCCACTGATGATCAGATCCAGATCCGGCACCTTTTTTGCAAGGATTTCATCCTCTGACTTATCCTCGTCCTCCCAGGTTCCGCCGTGAGACACACATGCGATCATATCCACATTCTCGTTTTTCTTAATCTCAGCTACCGTCTGCTTTACTGCTTCTACCGGATCTTTAAACAGAAGTTCACATGTAGGCGCACATTCCAGGGCATCTTTTCCAAATACACCAACCACAGCAATTCTCGTATCACCCTTTTGAACCACAACATAATCTTTCACGCCGTACGCTTCAAACGCTTCTTTGATCTGCTTCTGCCCATCTTTTAAGCCATCTTTCTCCATAGCATCCCAATCCACATTGCACACTACGATCTCCGGCACTGTCTCACCGGAATTTATGGCTGCTTTCAGCATATTTGCCAGTCCCTTTGACCGGTAGTCGTATTCGTGATTTCCAAAAGTAGTCACATCATACCCCAGATATCCCAGCATTCGAAGCTCCGCTGCCTCCGTATCATATACGGTCTGGATCAGTGTACCCATGGAAAAATCTCCGCCATCCAATACCAGGGTATCTGGATTGTCTTTCTTCTTTTCATCCATCAGGGTTTTTATTTTCGCAAAACCGCCAACTTCTTTTTGCTGTCCATCTACAATTGTTGAAAAGCTGTCCAAATGGGAATGAGTATCATGGGTAAACAAAACGTCTACCTTTTTCGTCCCAGCTGCTGTCACAGGAATATCCAGTACAAGCAGAAGCAGTGTTGCAATTGTTAATACAATTGACAAAATTCGTTTCCGTGTCTTCATAACTTCTCCTTTTCATTCAAAAGATCTTCATCTGATTTCTATAGCATATCTTCTGCCAGCATCTCCTGATATCCGGCTGTCCTGTATTTTCCGATCAGCGCTGCCACCGGCTTTAACCTTTCATCCGTTATTCGTTCCAGTATTTTCAGCCGCTTAGGTGATATGACCTCTTTGGACCTGCATCTTTCGTAATCCGTGGCTTCCATATGCCAGTAATAAAATTCGCCCTTATAATACTGTGACAGTTTCTGTGCGATCAACACACCTTCCGGATCCAGATCTCCTGCATAATAAATCCGTGTTTCGGATTTTGCAAGTAAATCCAATGCCATCAAACCTGCCAGTCTTGGCTGACCGTTCATGCACATATATGCTTTTTCCTTATGATCTGTTTCTTCTTTTCCGCAAAGCATGGCAAAAACCGAAGGATTTTCCACAATATATATTTCATTTTGGGGACAATAGAGTGCATCCCATTCTGTAAGCACTGCAAGAGGAACCTGTACAATATGCTGTTCTTTCGCAAAACCTGCCATACCTTTATGATAATTTCCATCTTTTTTCACAGCCTGCACCTGATACAGCATGGTATAATTGGAAACATCATCCAGCATGATTCCTGCCAGCAGATAACTTTTCTGACGCTTATACGCAGGAAATATTGCACATGTCTCTACTGTAATTCTTCGTATTTCCAAATCCATCTGTATGATCTGATATAAAAAATTACCATCTGCTGTTCCAATATCAAACGCATGCGGATTACCTGTCAGCATAGCTGCAAATACGGCAAGGTACATCTTTGTGTTGCGATATGGCAGATTGTTATAGATTTCTGCTCCAAGCCGCAGCGTCCTGTCCCATTTGGCCAGCTCCTGATTCCCATTGTCTTTCACAATGCTTCGCAACGATTCTAAGGCTGTCTCTACAGGAGTTCCTTCATAGTCTCTCTGAAAAATCTCCCATATACGCTCTTTTTCCTGTTCCCGTAAGGATTTTTGCTCCTGTCTTCCAAGCAGTGGCTCTTCAAAAAAATTCTCCAACAGGCATTCCGGCGTTATCTCTTTATATCTGCTTGTTTCCAGCGCCTGTCTGAATTTTTCTGAGGACACCGTTACACTTTTCTGACTGTGAAAAGATTTTCCAAAAAATCCTTCCAGTTCTTCAATATCTGTTGGTTTCAGATTCTTCAGAATTACTTTCCCACCAAACCTTCCGTAAGAAATATATTTCTCCCGGAAGCCTTTCAGCACCTTCTCCCAGACTGGGCTCAGGTGAAAATAAGCCAGACAGTCTTTCATTTTATTTTCAAATTTATACTCCTTCTGCCTGTCCAAGCTCTATTCCTCTCTGTTCAACTTCTTCCTCGTGTTCTAACAATTCTTTCCTGTGACCATTCCATAAATAAGGCATAACGGTTACAAATTTCGCATTTCCCGGACGGATTAACTGATAGATTGCCAATGCGTCCAACGTATCACAATCTCCCCACAGAACCTGTGAGTTAATAATAAAATCAAACCGGAATTCTGTCATCAGACGGAACATATCACGAATATTCTTATTATCTACTCCGGCAAATGCCTCGTCCAGAGATATCAATCTCGGTGCATCTTCCCTTCCTCCCTGATACTTGGCCACAACTGCTGAAAATAGCGGTACATACATGGACATTGCCTTTTCTCCGCCACTGAAGGTTCCGAATACGCTATTTGTCAGCTCCTTCTGACGTTCCCCGTTTTTCTGGGAAAACAGCTGGAATTCAAACCATTTACGGTAATCCAGCGTATCCTTCATGATCTGATAGAAGGATACCATTCCTGCACTGTCTTTCGCATTTCTTCGTGCCTCTGCCACCTTGGAACGGAAATGGGCAGACAATCTGGCTGCCTCATCTTCACTCATCAGCCGATAATCTTTCTTCAGTAATTCTACCAGTTCTTTCGTATCCAGCTGGTCTTCCTGTTCTGCAGTCTTACTTCGCCATCTAAGGCTAAGCTTTAATCCGCTGGAGGTATTCATACCGTTCATCAGGGAATTCATTTTCTGTACCCATGTATTGGAACTGTTAATCTTTCCACGGATTTTTCTGCTTACCGTATTGGCAAGAATGTCTTCAAACAACTCCCGGTCTCCATCTTTGATCAGATTCTCCAGTTCTGTGATATCTTCTTCAAGATGCAAAAGGAGACTGGCAAATGATATTTTTACACCTTGGTATCTGGCTGAAATATCCAGTCGCTTTGCAGGAAATTCCGTTTGTTCTTCTTCAGTAAACAGCTCATTCTGCATTAAATGATAGTCTGTAAGAAAGCCTCTGTTTTCAAAGTATACTTTATTCAGATCACGGATCACACTGTCTTTGTCCAGCGCTTTTACATCTGATTCCAGATAACTTCTGATATGTGCGGCATCTTCCGGTATCTCTTTTGGTATTTCCACATAATGCAAAGCCTTTTCCATATCATAGCATTCTGAAAAATATTTCGTTTTCTTTTCATATTCTTCAATTTTCTTCTGGTTTTCATCTAAGCGCAGTGTCAGTTGTCCTACTTCGTCTTCTTCATGCGTCTGTCTGCTTACGCATACACGTAATTGCTCCGGATACTCCTGCAGCCAGTTAATACATGCATCAAGCCGTTCTTTAATTTCTTCGTAATCAGTCAGACGCAATTGTTCCTGAATGGAAGCCTGTTCTTCTGTCTTTCTCCTGATTTCTTTTTGAATCTCCTGCAGATCATACCGTATCTGTTCCATATCTGCATCCAAATCTTCCAAATGTTCTTTTCGCTCTCTCAGATACATCAGACTTCTAAGATACATTTCGTGTGCGGCAATCAGGCTGATCAAATGCTTTCCATATTCCTCTGCTGCTTTTTTTGCTTCTTTAAATATATCATAAGAACAGGTCAGATATAATGCTTCTGCAATTTCCAGTGCTTTCTTTTTCTTTTCTTTCAGTATCTCCACTAGTTCACGGATCTGACACTCCAATTTATCACTCTCGCGCTTCAGCTGTTCGCACTCTCGTTCCTCGGCCTGCAGCATCCGAAGTGCTTCTCTCATATCTGTGTCTTTCGGAAGATTCTCGTATTCTTTTCTGAGAATAACTTTTCTGTCAGACAGCTTTCTATGCAGTTCCTCCAGCTGCTGTAATGCGGTTTCCAACTCTGTGATTCTCTGTCTGCACTCTTCTATCTTTGCCTGTCTGTGTTTTTCACGGGCCTTTGTTCCAAGGAATCCTGCCTCATATTCTCCTGTTACAGTTCCGGCAAGCACTCCCATTCCGTAGGTTCCATCTTCTGCAACGGTAAACAAGCTCTCACTATCATATGCAATGCTTCCCAGGATTCCGGTGAGACGCTGATTGGAAAATATGTCATTCACTTCTTCATTCAGTTCCAATACATCTAACAGACTTCTATCTGGCTGCAGATTCTTCTGACTGTTCTTGCAGATAAACAGATAATGATCTTCACATCCTTGTTCTGTTTTCAAAACCTGCTCTTTGTATTGCTCATCTATTACCAGTGCATCCAGAATTCCCATCTTTAATAAAGCTTCTTCCAAACGGTTACAGGCTTCTTCTTCCAGATTATCTCCAAATTCTATAACCTTGTAAAATTCCTGATATGGAATTCCAAGAGCATCCAGTCTCTTGCGGTTACATATGACTGCCTCTGAACGTTCCGGCTGTGGTTCTTTCTGATTCTCCCATTCGGCCAGATCTGCCCTTACTTCTTCCAACTCTTTTTTTGTATTTTGGCTCTCTGTATCATTTACCGAAAGTTCAGATTCGATTTCCCCATTTTTCTTGATCCATACATCTGCAATCCTCTGACGAACCTCGGCAAAATCAGAGGATTCCTTATACGTTTCGGCAAATATACTTAATTCTCTTAATAATTCTTTTTCTAATGCCAGCTCCTGGTTTGCACCGTTCCACTGATACAATGCTTCTTTCCATTCATTCTGTGTCTGCACAAATACAGATTCCAGTTCTGACACTTTTCTCTGAAGCGTATCCAGTTCACGAATCTGTCTTTCTCTTTCTTTTATCAGATCATCCTTCTGTCTTTCCAGACGATCTGTCTCTGCCAGTATCTCTGTTCCCTCATTAATTTTTTCTTTTGTGTTATCAAATTGCTGCTGGTGTAAATTGAATTTGTATGGTTCTTCCGGATGTTTTTCCAGCTCTTCCTTCATAAATGCATGCTCTTCAAAGGCCATGGTATCAGCCTCATCCTGCATCTCTTCTATAAGCTCTTCCAGTTCTTTTTCTTTCTCATATTTCCTGTCTTCTTCTGTTTTAATCTGATTCTGTGCATCCTGATATTGAGTCTGTTTCTGCTCCAGGAATCTCTGCTTTTCTCCCAGGTTTTTCTGTTGTCCGTTTAATTCTGTAATCAGCTCCGCTTCTCTTCGCTTCAATGCTACCGCGTCGCTTTTGTTCAGAGATTCTTTCTCTTTCTCCATGGACTCACGTTTCACATCCAGATTCTGATGTTCTATTTTCAAGTCTTCTATCTTCTGTCTGCATTCACGTAGCTTTTTCTCCTGTTCATTTTGCCGCGTCCTTGCATTTTCCAAATTTAGTCCAGCCTGTTCGCAGCGTTCTGCTTTTTCATATAATAATTTCTGATTATATTTTGAAAATACTGCCTGGATTTTTTCTGCTGCCTGTCTGGCTTCTTTCCTGTTTTTCAGATTCATGGTCATGGTATCCATATTTTCAATGGCTTCCGACATAGGACGCAGGTCATCATCAGACAGGGGCTGAAGGGAATCACTTAAAATATCATTGATTACAGATGGCTTAAAATCCTTGGAAAGCTTCGGTGTACGCAGCTGAATCAAAAGATCTATCATTTCCTTATATTCTTCTGTTGTCTCAAATCCAAAAATCTGGCGGTTCACATATTCCATATAATCAACCTGTCTGTCAATAACGCGGCCGCCATCCCCAATCCTGTTTTCCAGCTCTTTTTTGGAAAGTGTAACCTTTTCTCCTGAATCCTTGTATAAAAAGAAATCCTTACCGATACGTCTTCCATCGGTCAGGCTAAAATACCATTTATCCAGATTCTTTCCTCTTCTTGCGCGGATACCCATTCCGATGGTCAAATATGTGTCACT
Source organism: Ruminococcus sp. RTP21484sp1_RTP21281st1_A8_RTP21281_210402 (assembly GCF_040914025.1). Taxonomy (NCBI): domain Bacteria; kingdom Bacillati; phylum Bacillota; class Clostridia; order Eubacteriales; family Oscillospiraceae; genus Ruminococcus; species Ruminococcus sp. RTP21484sp1_RTP21281st1_A8_RTP21281_210402. The sequence continues at coordinate 4,534 of NZ_JBCPGE010000008.1, read as the reverse complement.
GTTTTGTCTTTTAAGCTCCAGATACAAATAGCCAGTGCGTTCTTCACGTCCGTCATCTTCTTCCAGAAGATAGCTGCTCATCTTACGATCCCTGGAACCGAAGGGATCCAGTCGTTCCGGACTCATATTTCCATCCAGAAGAAGGGGCACCACACTCTGCATGGTTACTGATTTTCCCGATCCGTTTGAACCTCGAAGGAGCATTCTTCCCTTCACAAATGGGAATTCCTGTTCGTCATAATACCAGAAATTAATCAGCCCGATCTTATTTGCCTGCCATCTGCTATTCATCATTTCTTCCTCCCATATAATCCTCCGGATAACTTCCCTGTATTTTTCCGGTGAGCGGACATATTTTTATCTGATGAGCGAGTTCTTCTTTTCTTATGAACATCCACAACTCCATCTCATCCAACACACTTTTTACAAATTCCCCTTCCGGCATCTCGCGATAATTTTTCGAAAATCCACTTCCATATTCCTGTTTCATTTCTTTTATCATATTTTCAAATTCAATCTGATCTATAAGACAGGTTTCATCCAATCCGGTCTTCCATTGACCCTTCTCAATTTTCTTGCGTATTTCACGAAAACACAAAAGCAAAATATCGGATATGGAATTATTGCCGGGAAATACCGTTCCCATCCTGCAGTCGTCTCCGGATAGCAGATATGCACTTCCTTTATGAATGTGCACATGACAGTCAAATATCTGCTCCAGTTCTTCGCTTAATCTGCGTCCGTAATATTTCAGATATTCAAAATCCTCCGATGAGCCATCCGCTTTGTACATACCAGGTGCAAAAATCAGTCTTTTATAAACCCTGTGTCTTCTTGCAAAGCCTCGGTCTTCATCCACTTCAAACCAGTCACTTTCCTGAAAATCTTCCGGTTTCGTATATTCCATAATGTCTTTTGAAAAGCTCTTCATAAAATACCTGGATGCCCCTGTATTTTCATAAAGCACTTCTCCTCCTTCATCGTCCATGAATGCCTCGTCTTTTCCATCTGTAACTCCAATAAGCCCCTGATCTGCTGCAAATCTCATTACACGAATCAGCTTTCTTCTGTTCGTATACAATGTCCAGTCAGAGATTTCCCCAGGCAGATTTGCTGTAATATATTCCGTCAGCTGTGATATGATAAACTGCTCCTGTGCATCTCTGTCTTCCAGAAACATCAGCAGAATACAGAGATATGCATATTCTTCTTTTGAGGAAAATTTCTGGATCCCCATAAAGCTTTCCGGTATCACCGGAATCTTCTCCATCTTTATCAGAAGTGAATTGTCAATGATCTGGCAGCCCATTTTCTCTGTAGTAAATTTACGCAGTTCTCCAAGGGCATCTCTTAATTTATAATAGGTTTCCTTATCTCTGGATTTTAATACCCATCTTTTATTTAACAGGATCTCCAGTTCCTTCATCACGTTTCCTCCTGAAATACAATTGACAAATCAGGCATAGTAAAATTACCATCCAGACAATGCACAACACAGGTCTCATCTGCCCGGCTTCTGTCTAATATGTATCTTCTTCCATCATCCGTTCTTGCAGAAAAATCCGCAGATTCCATGGCATCCGACAGCCATTTCAAAAGGATCTCTCTGATTCTTGGTTCCAGCACCGGTAATTCTCCAAAATGAATCCTTCCATTTACTTCCAACGCCTGCAATTTTTCCATTTCTTCTCTCTGTTTTTCCAGCATTTTACGTCTTGTTTCCTGCTTTTGCTCTGCTGATTCGCGGATCGCACTTCTTCTGGATTTCTCCCTGTATGTACGTATCCTTGGCTTTAAACTGATTTCCATGGGTTGTTCTTCGTATACTCCGATATTCATGCTATCCGTTTCACGTACCAGATCTCCGGCAATATGCTGCGGGCACTCCATGCCAAATACCATTGCAGACATTTTGTGGGCTTCTTCCATATCCTGGCATTTCAAAAATAATTCTGCCACTTTGCGGTATTCTTCTTTTCTGTTAGCACCTAATGCATTCTTTTCACTTAACTGCGCTGCATATCTTGTGATCCTGCGAATAATATCATTTGTTGCATCAAAAAGCTTTCCCGCTTCATTCTCCTGACCTTCCTTTCCTACAAACCAGTCATAGATACTTTGATAACGGCCCTTTACTTTCTGCCAGATCATTTCCTTCGATACTTCCACATCCATTCGCGGTATCGACAATTCATAATCAACTACTTTTTCAAATACCTGATTTTTCATCTCTTCCTTCTGCATGCATAAGCTTTCTTCTATCACACCTACATTTCTCTGTAATCCCTTAATAAAGCTGCGCAGATATTCGATCAACCGGTCTTTAAACACCAGAAACTGTTTCGTATGCATCATTTCTTCTGCCCGCACACTGTTCAGATCTCTGATATAGTCCTGATAATTCTGATTCAGACGTACAAAATCATTATTCAGATCTGTCCACCAGGTATATACTTCATTTTTATCTCTTTCCACCATCTCCGGAAACCGTTCTATACCTCTTCGTATCCGCTCCAATAATGTGGGCTCTAAGGATGCACCTTCAATGAACAGGTTCTCAAGTCTAAGCACCAGACGTTCTATCTCTACACTATATTCCGTCATCTGATAGCGGTACTTTTTATTCTTAAATTCTTCAATCGATGCCACCTTTTTCGTATCCTGGATCGTATTCAGATTCTTCCATTCTGTCAACATTGTAAGATCCTGCTGACACTGCTCTGGTCTGTAATCTGCAAAAAAAGGATCCTTTATCATTTCTTCGTAAACCTCTTCCTGGTACAACCAGTATTTCAGTTTCTCGTAATGTTCAAAAAAAATACGCATAATACAGCGATATCTGCTTACATTATCTGCATTTAAATATTTCGCTTCTGTCAGTGGTTTGATTAATTTATCTGATACCTGCATGAGGCCTCTCCTTCTTTTTATACATGGGGTTACTTATATATAATGTCGGAGGCAAAAGTCCCCGACTACGATACTTGCGGATTGTTTCACCGATTACATTGTATCAAGACGTTGGCCAGTCGACCAGTCCTAATCTGTAAAAGCTGCTATTTTTTTGCACGAAAAGAGGCTGCAGGAATTCTATCCTACAGCCAATTTCGCTTTTTTGTTTATTTCACTTTTTTATTCGAACTCGCAGAGTCTGGTTTGATTCAGATTATTTCAATACAGTTATCTATACTATTGTGTATTGATAAACTGTATCTTTTCCACACATTATTTTTCGTTTCACACATTTTTAGTACCAATCCAGTACCATTGCTATATTGTCATTATTGTGTGTAGTTCTGGTGGCTTGCAGGTTTGTTTACTATTCACAGAATAATTTTCTGCTGACTTACTTGTCCACCTATGGAAATTATAATGTCCAAGCGATATTTCAGCAAGAAAAAATTTTGTTGTACTAGTCGTTAGTACCACGATTGTTTTCTATGTACTGAGCAAAATCAATTACCTTTGCTTGCTCTCTCTTAGCAGCAATCCCTAATCGTTCCATGTCTAATTTAAAAAGTTCACTCGGATATCCATACGCATCAAATCCCTCTGGCTGGCAAATATCTCTGTTCAGATACTCACTAAGTTCCCATTGATACTTTGCTTCTTTCTCCAGCTTCTTACCAAAATACTGTGCATCCATTACCATTCTGTTAATGCCACCAACCGATTTCCTACCATGAGTTTTGGTTACAGTTGTATCGCCTGACATTTTAAAATACTGCCCTATCTGTTCCTCGGAATATCCCATTTCCTGCATCACGCCATGAATCACACTGCGGATATACATTGTATAGTAATTCCAGTTTCTTGGTTCAATATCTGTCATTGCTATTGTATAACGATTACTGGCATTCACAATAAACAAAACATTTCTTCCTTTTATTTTCGTCAAATGTGTGTCCCAGCAGAACACAAGTGAAGCACCTTTGCTTTCTTCAATCTTTGTTGTTTTTAGTCGATCTTGAACTGCTTTTGTTGCACCAATCTCCATATGTATCACCTGCTCATCTCAAGTATTCTTTTTACTTCATTCTGTAATTCATCACTAAAGTCTGATAAATCATCATATGTAATTACTTTCAGTCTAATGAGACGAACAATATCCCATATTGCCTCTGATTTACTCATCTCCATGATAACACCCGGATGGCGCTTATCTTCTTTTATCCGTTTTTCAAGTTCCCAGAATCTTTCTGATGCAGGCTTTTTATCATCATTCAGAAAATTTGCATACTCTTTAACAAGACCTTCCATATAATTTTCCTGCCATCCTGATAATCTTTCTCGAAATAATTTCCAATCTTTTTTGCTTATGTCCATGATTTTAAACCTCCTCAGCCTCATGTTAGTCTCAACAAACAGTGTCAAAAATGAGACTGACTTGAGACTGTACTCATACAATTCAACCACCAATGCCGATTTTATCGCTTTTCTGCCATATTATGTAGTCTCACCAAGTCTCAAATATCATGAGACTTCGTTGAGACTAACTCTGGAATATCCTTGAGTAAAAGTTTGGGTGTTACAT
>NZ_JBCPGE010000089.1:0-5199 GCF_040914025.1 Ruminococcus sp. RTP21484sp1_RTP21281st1_A8_RTP21281_210402 | reverse complement strand
GCTTTTTCCTTTGCATTTAAAAGTGCGGGATTCAGTTCATAGCCAAAGGTTCCAGACATAGCTGCAACGCCTCTTGTATGCATACTGGTCACTCTTCCGGTCTGATGGTTTGGCACTGCTGACACATGTGAACCCATTGCTGCTACCGGATAAAAGAAGGAGGTTCCATATTGAATCCGTGTACGATTAATAGCATCTGTGTTGTCACTGCACCAGATCTGAGGCGTATAATACAGCATTCCGGCATCAAATCTTCCGCCGCCTCCGCTGCAGCCTTCAATAAGAATATCCGGATAACGGTTCGTAAGTTTTTCCAGGAAATCGTACACCCCAAGAACATAATCATAGGTCACATTTGGTGCATAAATATCTGCCAGGCTGCGGTTCATATCCCATTTAATGTACTCCACATTCCCCTGATCCAGAACTGCGCAAATACGTTTAAATATCTCATCGCGTACTTCTTTTCTGGAAAAATCAAGAACCAGCTGGTTTCTGGAACGAACAGGCTTGCGGCCTGGAATTGTGATTGCCCAGTCCGGATGTTCCCTGTAAAGATCACTGTCCTCACTGACCATTTCAGGCTCAATCCAGATACCGAATTTCACGCCTTCTGCGTTTACTCTTTCGATTAATTTCGTCAGAGTTCCGCCTAATTTTTCCTCGTTCACATACCAGTCGCCGAGAGAAGAATTGTCGTCATTTCGCTTTCCGAACCATCCATCATCCATAACCACCATATCGATTCCAAGCGCTTTTGCCTCCTTTGCAAGCTCTACGATGGTGTCTCCGGTGAAATCAAAATATGCGGCTTCCCAGCTGTTGATCAGGACAGGACGATTTGCATGGACGTATTTTCCCTGGCAGATATGATTCATAATGCAGTGATGGTACTGCTTGGAAAGCCTGGAAAGACCTTTGTTTGTGTAGGATAAAATAACCTCTGGCGCGATAAATTCAGCTCCGGCTTCCAGGGGATATGCAAACAGTTCATCAGTCAGACCCATCTGGATTCTGGTCTGATCATACTGGTCCTTTTCTGCTTCTACAAGGAAGTTTCCACTGTATACAAACAGCATTCCGTAGCAGCTTCCGCTGTCTTCATTTGTGTTTTTTCCTGCAAGGATTACCCCTGGATTATACTGGTGGCTGGAGGTTCCACGGCGGCTGCCAATTCGGATGCTTTCATGGGAAACCGGCATTCTTTCCATGTTTCTTTCCATAGCATGTCTGCCATGAAATTTGATCAGATCATAATCTCCGTGAAGGAAATCCAGGCATGCGGACTGGGCTTTTTTTACTGTTACAGGGGCTTTTCCAGCATTCTTAATTATCACGCTTCTGGTGATAATATCTTCTTTTTCCAGTACTCCGTAGAGTAGATGAAGCTCTACTTTTGTAACAGGATCTTCCAGTATAATCTTCAAAGTTTCCGCTTCATTTTCTTCTGCACGGACGAATGGAAGACCTTTCAGAGTGTATTTTCCAGCCGCAATTTCATGCGTTATGTAAACCGGATTGCAGCACTGGGAACCATCTGCATTCTCTATGTTTAACGCATAATTTCGGAAATCTCCTGTGCCAAGTGATGGATATTCCTGTGGCAATGCATCCAGAGAATAGGTTCTGTCGCTGCCTGCTGAATTCGGATTTCCAGAAAATCCACGGTCTCCATAATTCAGAAGATAGTCCATTTCTCCTGCAGTTCTGGCACCATAATACAGGTGCAAAAGGTACCCTTGAGCATCCGCCTGCATCTGATAGGTAGTGTGGGCAGTGGTGAGGGTAAAGATCCGGGTTATTTCGTTGAAGGTAATTGCCATGAGTGGGGCCTCCTTTTTCTATGATGTGTTAAGTATAGCATACCAAAATCAACACTTAAATAGCTTAATTTTTCTTATTTTATGCCTTTATGATGGTTTTTTATGGTATAATGAAATATATTATCGCATTATGATATATTGTCAGCAAATGTAACGGAGGATTCCGGATATGGATAACAACTTTCACATTTTTCCGAGCGAAACTTTCATTGATCTATGCCTTTACCAATATGGACATGAGAAGTGTACTCCCGGACATTTATTTGGTCCGGCAACGCGGAATCACTATCTTTTTCACTATGTTCTTTCCGGAACAGGCACCCTGATGGCCACGAATTCCAAGGGGCAGAATGTAAATTATCAGGTTCGGAGCGGACAGGGATTTATGATTTTTCCAGGACAGATCACCACTTATGTGGCAGATATTCAGGTGCCATGGGAATACGTCTGGGTGGAGTTTGACGGGCTGCGTACCACAGAAATCCTCAACGTTTGTGGCTTTTCCAAGGATGCGCCAGTCTATATGGCCCACTCCAGGGAGGCACGAAAAAAGATGGCGGATGAACTGATTTACATTTCTCAGAATTCAGAGCAATCTCCTTTTCATCTGATGGGACATTTCTATCTTTTTGCGGATCTGCTTGCGCAATCTGTTGCCAGACCGCAGCCTGCCGCCACCAGTAAAATGAGTGATTATTATATAAAAGAGGCAATAAATTATATCGAACAGAACTTCCAGAATGATATTTCTATTGAGGATGTGGCAGCTGTATGCGGTATTAACAGAAGCTATCTGGGACGAATTTTCCGCACCAGCACAGGACGCTCTCCACAGGAATTTCTCATTCATTACCGCATGACAAAAGCGGCGGAATTGCTGAAGCTGACCACATTATCTATAGGAGATATCGGCTCTGCCGTAGGCTACGAAAACGCCCTCCACTTCTCCCGGGCTTTTAAAAATGTGTATGGGGTTTCACCGCGGGCGTGGCGGGAGCAGCATAGATGAAATTTTGATTATACAAAAAAGGACTTTCCGATTTCTCAGAAAGTCCTGTATCTGCTTGCGGTTATTGAATTTTAGAAGTTAAATCCTACGGATTTCAGTGTTCCGTCTGCGGACTGTGCGGTTACGTCCTGGGCAACTACGCCAGCTTCTGTCTCCTGGATGTGGAGGGCGCTCTGGGTTTCGTTTTCCTCTGATGCAACATTTTTGAATTCCATATTAATTACGACTGCTTCGTCTGGAACTTCGATCTCAACACCATCTGCGATGAAGGTTACGTCGTAGAAAGTGTACTCGTCGTCTTCTGTTGTTCCAAGGTCTCTGATGGAAGCCTGTTTTGCTTCTTCATATTTCTCACTGCCAGCTTCAAGCTTTACAGCGTTCATTTCAGCGTTTTCTGGAAGAGCTGTCTCATCAAACACTTTTGCAGTGATAATGACTTCTTCGTTCTCGAAACGGAAATCGGAATCTACGGTAGTTTCTACTGCATCTCCAACTTCACCGGTTCCATCGGTAAACTCAGCTGGATCAGCTTCTGCAGAGCTATCTGTGAATCCATCAACAAAAGCGGCTTCTTCAGCAGATTCCCCGGTCTGGAACTCATCCTGAGATTCTTCTGCCTGAACTTCCTCGGTCTGTGCAACCTCCGGCTGAACCTCTGTCTGAGTCTGCTCTGGCTGAACCTCCTCAGTCTGTGCAGCTTCCGGCTGAACTTCTTCCACATATACAGCTTCATTACCTGTAGTAAAAGCATCCATCTCTGCAAGTGCCTCCGCATCTGTAAATCCTTCTGCGGAAACTACTGTATATCCTGTCACCAGCATTGTCGCTGAAATCATAACTGCCATTGCTTTTTTTAATGTATTCTTTCTCATAATGGAAACCTCCTGAAATCTATAAAGTCATTCCCAAATGTAATATCCTTTAATTTGACTTCATTATACCAGTAGGGCTGTTTCGTCAACTCTTTCTTCGGGATGTTTTTCCACTTTTCAGGAAAGTTTTTTTACTTTTTTGCAAAACCAGAACCACAGGGCTGTTCTGTAGTTTTCCTTAATTGAGCAGGAAGCTAAAGTGAATCTGCAAAAAGGCGATCCGCTTTGTGTGCGGACCGCCTTCATTTGTACTTGCTTTGTTATGGTTCCAATCTGATCAGAAACTTTGTTTTGCTTTACTGTCTTTTGTTTCTTCTGCGGCGTCTTTCAGTCTCGGCTGCAAGCATTGCAGCTGCAAGAAGAAGCATCAGATAAGTTCCGATCGGGGTATCATCTCCGGTCTTCGGTGATTTGCCACCGCCGTAGCCGCCGGAATGATTTTCGGAGCCACCGCTATTTCCACCATCGGAAGAAGGAGTAGGTGTTGGTGTTTCTGTTACTGTGCTTTCTTCCTGGTTGGTGATGACAACTTCTGCTGTCATATTCGTTTCATCAAATATAACAGAATCTGCACTTACGGTAACTTTATATCCAAAGCCTTCGGAGCCTGCAATTGGTTTTCCGTTGGAATCAGTTTCCGTTACATACAGGGTTACCTTTGCTCCTGACTGGGCAAGACCAACATTGATGATCTCACTTACTTCATAGCCACCGTCCATATCAAGCTTGATAATGTTCTGCTCAACCTGCTGGGAAAGCTGTGTATGAGCTGCATCATCAAAGATACCTGCATAGAATACCTCGTTGCTGTTTCTGGTGCCTCCATCTGCACCAAGAACCTTCTTGGTAATTGTCAGCTGACCCTGTTTGTAGAATCCATCTGGCGGGAAGCTGCTGAACACGTTTTCAAAGGAAACGGTTGTTGTTCCATCGGCTTCGGTTACTGTTGTGGAGTTACCATTGCCAAATACAGCTTCATAGACGGTTCCATCTGCAAGAGCGCCGATCGTCTGAGAAGTTCCATCCTGTGTACACTCTGCAATGTAGTATGTCTTGCCTGCCTTAATATTCTCTGAGAATACTACGGTGGAAGCATCTGCATTCTTGAATACAAGAGCTTTCACATCAGAAACTCTCTGTGTGCATTCTTTATCAGAATACAGGGCTACATAGAAGGTCTGATTTCTTGCTGCCAGACCTTCACCAATATAGGTAAGTTTCTTTGTTACTGCAATAGATGCTGAGGTTGCCAGTTTATCCTGTACAAGTAAAACACCATCCTTGGAAACAGCTGTTGTTTTTTCTGCATCTACTGTTCCGTCTTCTTTCAGAACAAAAGTAGTGTCGCTTGTAAGTAAATATCCGTCTGGCGCTACAGTCTCACGAAGAGTGTAAATCTTACCGGTTTTCAGTTTCTCGGTAACATGAGCTTCCTTGGTGGAATCCCACTCGTCTACTACGTTTCCATCCTGGTCAATGATCTGGATGTGAGCAC
>NZ_JBCPGE010000088.1:0-5604 GCF_040914025.1 Ruminococcus sp. RTP21484sp1_RTP21281st1_A8_RTP21281_210402 | reverse complement strand
TAACTACACGGCTCACTGGCGATTACCGTGACCGGACTTACACCGGCAAGTGTAGTCCAGCTTTGCTGGACACACGCGAAAAAAAAGACAACCACTTTTCTAATGGCTGTCTTTTCATACTTTTTATAAAGTTCCTGGCTCTCTCATGCACCAGGTTCCGCATGCACAGAACTTTATAGTATTATTCTATTCGTTACGAAATCATATGTCAATTCCATAACGGTTGCATTATAGCTTCATTTGGATAGCAAAACACTACCGTGTATTTAACTTTTTGATTTTTAGTCCCAGCTGTTCAATCTCCTTGGAATAATTTTTCATCTTTACCAGATTATATAATTCAAAGAAAAACTCCAAATGTAAAAGAGAGTCTTTTACCTCAAATGAAAACTGATCTGCCATTGTCATTGCAGATACAAGAAAATCCATTAGAAGTGTGTCTCCCGATGTACTCATCAAAAAAGCTCCCCAGTATTCCAGCTTTCCTGTGTGCCTCTCTTCATCAATGTCTAATATCAGATTTCCGCCCTGCATCTTTGCAATCTCGGCAGCTTTTGGATAAAGATTTCCCAGCAAATAATCATAACATTTTTCACTTTTCACTAACTTGTACTGAGAAAACTCCAGATCTGCTTTTTTCATTAACAAATCACAGGAATCCTTTGATGGCTTATTTTCTGTTTCTGAAGCATGATCAGAAAATAGCTCTTCCATTTCTGCATCATATGCTTCCTTATAAAATGCTTCAAATTTCATTTTTCATTTTCATATACAGGTAAAATAGCTTATCTGTATTCCTTCCATATTTTTTATTACTATATCACTTTTCCCTTGTTTTGACCAGTATAACGGACAATATAATTTTTTCTTTTTTCATAAAATAGAAACATCAACATTGACACCTATACTGGTCAAAAAGGGGAATTGCATTATGGAACAAAAACTAAGATGTGATATCAGCATTGGACCAAACCTTCAGAAGCTCCGCAACAATTACGGAATCTCCCAGGAAAAGCTATGTGCCATGCTTCAACGAAATGGCTGTGACATTGGCCACACAACTTATGCCAAATATGAGAATGGAGAGCTCAATGTTAAGATTAGTGTTCTATTGGAATTAAAGAAAATATATAACTGTTCCTTCGACGCATTTTTCGAAGGCCTGGAAGAATCAAAATAAGCCCGGTATTATCCACCGGGCTGTTTTCATTCTAAGCAGCATTTTTCAAATCAAGACTCAATTGACCTGCCTGCTCCCATGTTTTTGTTGGTATTCCGCAATCATGCAAAGCATCTTCATACCGTACTCCATTATTTTTTAAGTTCATGCAAATATTATAGTGATTTGGATGTGTAACAAGCATCCTTTGAAAGCGGTTTGGTTCAGCCTCTAAATGTGCGCCGAAGCCACAGAACATACAACCAGTTCTTTGTTCACCAGTTGTATAGTACTGTCCAAACTCATCCTGCCAGATATCTCCGTATGCAGAACTGATTTCAATATCATGTTCCACAATATAACGTAACACATCTGGCCTTGTCCAGGGACCAAGTGGCTGACTTTTTATAGTAGATCCAGTATAAACATTGCATCCTGTTTTAGCGTACAAATGTCCTCTTACAAAGCTTTCATCTTGCGTAATTCCAATATAAGGCTTCCTGCCAGTTTCTCTTTCGTATCTGGCAAATGGTTCCTTTTTCAAAATAATACAGCATTTTTCACTTATCTCATATTCCGTAGCAAGAAAAAATCGCCATTTCTTAGCTAATACGCCAAATTTCCCACGCTCATCCCCATATAGCAAATAGTTACGATAACGGTCACTCAAATTACCATGACGAAGTTTACGTACTTTGAGCGCAGTCTCCTTTGATATAAGAGGAAAACCAAATTGATCCACAACTTCCGAAAAATAAGCCCGTTTCCCAGACTTCCATTTAGGATAAATTTCTACATAGTTACCACTTGCCTTACGTGCGTGCCGTACAATTTCTGGGAATTCCAGGCCTGTGTTCGAAAATACAGCTGGTATCTCATCCCCTAATACTTTTCGTATCATATATAAAAGCGCTGTGCTATCCACCCCACCAGAATAACTTAGATATACCTCTCCATACCAGTTTTCATACCATTCACGTATTCTCGCTTCTGCAAGCTTCACTTTTATTTCATAGGGCAGGTATTTCCGCTGACTAAATTGCCACTCATTTAATTTCAATTCATCCTGAAGAATGTACATTTATTCAGCTCCATTAACCTACGGATATTGAAAGAAAATATCCGTAGGTTCGTCCCTATGCAGCCAGTGCTACAACACCAGTGCCCTCCTCATAGAAATTAATACAGTAGCAAACTGTATCTGTCTCAAACTTTACACGTTCATCATTCTGCTCCAATACTCGCATGATTTTTCCAGTTGAACGCCACAATCCATTCTGACAGTAGTGAGCTTTCTGTCCTTCTTTCAATGGCTGCATCACAGATCCATATAATACTACCATGGGCTTAAATTTCATTCGCTTTCCTCCTTTCTGATAATTTTTCAACTAAGCCACCTCCTTTTTTGCGCACAAAAAAAGCACAGAACCGACATTCATTCTTCAAATAAATCAATGTCTTTCTATGCTTTTATTTGTACATATGATTGGTTAAAATTTTTCTCCAGACCATAAGCCTGAACAAAATATCTGTTTCTGAATCCAGAAACAAAAATGATTACGTATTTATAATATCTATATATAGTTATTTTGTCAACCATATAATACAATATATTGCATTATTATATTTATTAATATGGGAACTTCACAACACATATAATCAAACGGTATACAAACTCCTCATATAAATCTTGATCAAATCGACTGTTTACGTTTGCATATTTATATAATAGCGGATTATATAATTCTAATATCTGAACCATCGCAGTATCATCCATCGTTTTTGCCCTGTTAAGAAGTTCCCTAAATCTCATATCTATTTTTCTCCTATGATTTTTCTTAGTTTTGTAAGTGTATTGAAATATATATCTTTAGCATGTAACTCACTGATTTCTACAAGTTCCCCAATTTCACGAAAAGTTTTACTTCCAATACACCGCAATACTAATATCTCAATCTGAAGTGTATTTAAAGCAGAAATGGCAGAATAGAGCGTGGGATCCTCAATACTATTTAATACGTCTCTCGCATGAAATTCTTCACCATCTTTGATTTTATAATCAATACAGACATTCTCTAACATGCGTTCTGCAGCCTTATCCTCAATAGAATCAACCTCATCCAAAGATGTCTCTGTTTTGATTATTTTATTCAGCTCTATCAGGTATTCTTTTTTAGCGTTCAATATTGCAACTTTTAAATACGCTCCAAACTTTCTCTTTAGTTCTTTATCTATTTTATCTGGCATTATTGCCCCCTAATTTGTAATCCTGTAAAACCTTCTTCAGCTGGCGGAGCCCTTTGCAATTTGTCATAATAACAACGACTTTTACAATTAAAACAGACTACTGAAATAGCTTTCCAGTAGTCCGCACAAACCAGGTAATGTTGAGTATCCTTCTGCGTTTTATGAATTTTTTGTTTCCTCCTGCCTGATTGATCCATGCCGCAATAGTGATAATCGCAAACATTAACATGAAACCAGGAATTATATTGTCTTTTACATTCTATATATAATACGATTCAAAAAATCTTTGGTATCATTATTTCATAGAATTTTCACAATTTTTGTATAATTAATTTATGCAATTTAACACTTTCTTTTACAGCCAAGCCAAACACCCAAAATACTATTTTCTTAGAAAATCATCCAGTTCTGAATCATAGGCCTTGATTTCTTCTATTGAAAGAGTGTCTACTTTTTCAAATACCCTATCAATCTGCTCGAAGCTCATATCGTCTTCTTTTTCCTTTTCAATAACATCTGTCAATTGTTCTTCTGACAGCCCTTTCTGAAAAAGATGTCCACATTCCGGGCAAATTCTATATGCCTTTCTAATTTTACTTTTACACTCCGGGCATGTTTTCTTTTGAAAATTTTCAGTTCCTAAATAAACAGTATAACCTGCCAGTAAGCAGGTGCCTCCAAGCAAAATTTCATTTGCTGCTGCAACCCCCATAACATTCCCTATTGCTCCAACAAGTTCGATACCGCAAATAACACTTAATATTTTAAGATTCAGCACTACACATACCTTCTTTCTTATTCTTCCGAATTATTAAACATCTGGTAGTTCTTCAGCATCAATGATACCTCTGCTTCATCCGCTTCATAGTCTCCGTCTATGCTTACAAAGTGATCTTCCTTATTATTTTCCTCTTCTACCGCCAAAGGAACTGACTGTTCCTTTGGCAAAGCAGAGATAACTTGTGGTTTTGATGTCAATTCAATTGACTTATTTTCTAATTTCCAGTAAGCCAATACCGCTTTAACAATATAACGCGCTTTCTTTCTGCTACCACAATAGTCATTCAAAAACTGGCAGACTTTCCGATGGTCTTCATCTGTTTCATCAAAGCGTAAATTGAAACGGTACTCATTTTTCTTACTCATTTACGCTCCTCCTTTTTCTCAACCTGATACTGTAGGCGGTATCCCTTTGCATTTGCCTTTGTATCATTAATAACGCTGTATTCCCCACCATATCGTTTCCATACAATTTGAATAAATTCTGCCATTAAGATAGAGCCACCACCAAGAAATATGGTCTGCGTGGTATTAAAGTCAATTCCAAGCTCACGAAACCTGCCAAGCAATTCTGTCACGTAACCAATTGCAATCTCACGTACACGTTCTTTTAGTTCTGTTTTATAGACACCGCCTCTTTCCAGAATGATATTATCAATGTCCTCTTCATCTAAAAGAATACTGTATTTTTGTCGTATCGCAGCTTTTATAGTGTTATACAACCGGATTATGCCGTTTTCTAAAGAATCGACATACTCCATTTCAAGCTGTCCGAACCTTAAAACCATGTAATCGACGGTAAACCCACCAATATCAATCAGTAAGACCTTCGGTACTACCGATAACTGTTTCTTCACCGCCAGAAGACAATAAGCTGCATATGCCTGTATGTAGACTTTTACCTCTTTAAAAACAATTCGGTATGGAATTCCTTTATAGGCAAATTCAATCACTTCACCATTCCGATAAAAATACTCCCTGAATTTTTTCCGCTGTTTCCCATAATGCGCAGGCGGCAGTCCTACCAGAAGCTCAATCTCCTGTAAATTTTGTGAAAGTAAGCCTTCGTTTTTTTCTCGATAAGATAACTCTTTTGCAATAGCAAATAACGTCAAAATGAAATATCGTTCGTCAGCAATTTTATCTTCCATATACGAAATTCGTCTGTTGGTTGTCACATAATATTTCCCCTCGTACTCAATCACCTCTTCCATATCTCCTGGCAGTGTATCCAAAATTTCCACCCCGGAATTGAACTCACAGTTCTCTGTTTTCATGTGTTTGTTACCGGTATCCACTGAAATAATCATATGTATTTCTCCTTTCAAAATCCGAATATAGTAGGCGTTTGCGAAACGCCAAAAGCCGCATAAATACGGCATTTTTTTGTTGTTAAAATAAAATATCTCCTCAAGGTT
>NZ_JBCPGE010000087.1:0-5989 GCF_040914025.1 Ruminococcus sp. RTP21484sp1_RTP21281st1_A8_RTP21281_210402 | reverse complement strand
TGAGGGCTCTCCCGAACGCATTAGTCGCAGTTAGCGATTAGTTCGCTGGAGCGTTGCGCCGGCGAGTGAGTAATACATATTGTCCAAATGCGTCCCTCCTGAAGAACTTTTCAACACATTCAACACATTAAAGAGGAAAACAGGAAGTCGGATACAGTTGAAGCACCCAGCTGCATCCGATATTTTTTACTCATTTTTCCTTGAAAAAGCAGAATTTGTACAAAATAAATACATAATTCGTACAAAACCAATTCTAAACAATAAAAAGCAATAAAGAATAATAAAAAACAATTGACAACACTACAACACTTTGCTATACTAAAATTACCAAAAAGAGGCGAGCAAAGAGAACATTTTTTATTTATGCAAAGGCGCATGAAACTACATCGTGACTAAGTTGCAAAATAGAAAATGTTTTTTTACTATAAAGCTCCATTTAAACTCTGAACGGCAAAGGCTTACTACCGTACCTGCATAAAGGACGGATAAGAAAGGAGAAAAAACTATGAAAATGATGAAAGCAGCAGTAGCACTTGGAATGGCACTCACCATGACTGTTACAGGTGCATCAGCAGTATTCGCAGAGGGAGAGACACTCAGCGTTGCTACTGATTTCGAGATCAAGACTCTGGTACCGTGGGCTGCATCCGAGGAGAATGCATTCCTGGTACTGAACCAGGCAGAAGAGGGACTGTTCCGTATGGACGAGAACAACCAGCCTCAGCCGGCTCTTTGCGATACTTATGAGGTATCCGATGACAAGCTTACATACACCTTCCACTTAAGAGATGGAATCCAGTGGAGCAATGGTGAGCCTGTAACAGCAGCAGATTTCGTATACGCATGGCTGAAACAGATGAGCGCAGATGCAACAAACGGCTACAGCTTCATTATGACAGACTACATCGTAAACGGTCAGGAGTATAATGAGGGAAGCGTTGAGGCTTCTGAGGTAGGCGTTAAGGCTGTTGACGATCAGACACTGGAAGTTCAGCTGAAGAGTCCAACACCATACTTCCTGAACCTTACTACAATGGATATGTTCTTCCCAGTTAACGAAGCATTCTGTGAAGAGCAGGGCACAAACTTCGCTCTTTCCCCAGACAGCATGCTCTACTGCGGACCGTACGTGATCACAGATTATGATCCGGCTGTAGGCGTTACTTTCGCTAAGAACGACAATTACTGGGATAAAGACAACGTAGCAATCGAAGATGCACAGGTTCGTGTAATCAAAGATGCTGCAGCTGCATTAAGCGCATATCAGGCTGGCGAGCTTTCCCAGGTTAAACTTGATTCTGCAAACGTAGTAGCATACAAGGATGATCCGGAATTCTCCCAGGAGATCGACTTCCGTACAAGCTATGTACAGTTCAACCTTACAGATGACGTAATGAGCAATGTAAACATGAGAAAAGCTATTTCTCTTGCTATGAACAGAAGCGCTCTTACAGATAACATTCTTGCTGATGGTTCTGCACCAGGATTTGGTCTTGTAGCAGACGGCATGAGCGGTGATGGAGAGAAGACATTCCGTGAGCTGAACGGAGATGTTTCCCCATATGATCCGGAGCAAGCAAAAGAGTACTATGACAAAGCAGTTGAGGAGCTTGGAAGCGCACCTTCAGAGGTTACTCTTCTTGTAGCTGATGACTCTGTATCCAAATCCGTTGCAACATTTATCCAGAGCGAGCTTGTTACAACACTTGGTCTGAACGTAGTAATCGATACCAAGACTGTACAGGGACGTGGAGAGCTGATGGATGCCAACAACTATCAGTTTGCTGTAACAGCATGGGGTGCTGACTATGATGACGCTATGACATACCTTGATCTGTGGACAAACGGAACTCCATACCGTGGAAACTACAACGATGCAGATTACAATGCACTGATTTCTGATGCTAAGACTCAGACAGACGATGCAGCTCGTCTTGATGACATGCTGAAAGCTGAGAAGAAGCTGGTTGAGGAAGACGCAGTTGTTGCTCCTGTATACCACAGAGGTTCCGCTGTTCTGACAAAATCCAATGTCAAGAACCTGATCAGCCATCCAATCGGTGTTCCGCTTGAGTTCAAGTACGCTTCTTTCGAATAATCTCTTATTCAGGTGATTGTTGGATATAAACTGGCAGCGAAACAGATCTCAGAGGTTTGCTTCAAATTCAAGTAATATTCCTTAAGGAACAAGTAACGGACCGTATACAGCAGTGGCTTACACAGCCGGTATACGGTCTGTTTTTCACAGAAAGAAAAGGAGTACTGTTCACTACGTGCACAGTAACAGAAAAGGTGATGTCATGCTGAAATATGTATTAAAGCGATTGGGGTACATTCTGGTTACCTTGTGGGTAATTGTAACCTGTACCTTTTTCATGATGAAAAATCTTCCAGGTACACCTTTTGATGCTGAGCGTTTTAGTATTATGACACCTCAGCAGCAGGAACGTGTGCTGGAAATGTATGGATTAAATGATTCTCTTCCAATGCAGTATGTGAAATATATTAAGAACATGCTGAAAGGAGACCTGGGTACTTCCTTTACTTATGTAAACCAGGATGTTTCCAAGGTTATCACAGGTCGTCTCGGACCATCTGCGCTGATTGGTATCCAGGCAGTACTGATCGGACTTGCAATCGGATTAATTTTAGGAATCCTGGCTGCCTGGAAGCACAATAGCGGAATTGATTACTTTACTATGATATTGGCAGTGCTTGGAGTCTCGGTGCCGAACTTTGTCGCCGCAGCCCTTCTTCAGTATTACATAGGTCTGAAATGGGGCGCTCTCCCGGTTGGATTCTGGACTGGCTGGAATTGTTCCGTATTGCCGTCCATTGCGCTTTCGTTCAGTGCAACAGCTATGGTTGCCCGTTTTATGCGTACCGAAATGCTGGATGTACTGGATCAGGATTACATCGTAACTGCAAGAGCCAAGGGGCTGAGCCAGATGAAAGTCCTTATGCGTCATGCAGTCCGCAACTCCATCCTTCCGGTTGTAACTATTTTAGGACCAATCGTAGTAAACCTTATGACAGGATCTCTTGCTGTAGAGAACATCTTCAGTATTCCTGGTATCGGAAGCCTTTTCGTAGACTGTATCAAGGCAAATGACTATCCGGTGATCATGGGTATTACTATTTTCTATGCCGCATTCTATATGCTGATTGTACTGCTTGTTGACCTGGCTTATTCTCTTATTGATCCGAGAATTCGTCTTGCCAAAGGAAAGGAGAGCTGATCGTGGACAAATCAAAAATTGACCGCAGCATGTATCAGAAAGCGAAAGTAGAAGCCTCTGAAAAAGAGCACATCGCAGCTCCTGCTTCCACTATGCTGGCTGACGCATGGATCCGTCTGAAAAAAAACAAGGCAGCAGTTGTAGCATTATTTATTTTGATCGGAATTATCCTGCTTGCCATTTTTGCACCGATCTTCAGTAAATATTCATTTAGAGACACTGATTATAACAATGTATATGGACTTCCAAGCGCAGCACACATTTTTGGTGCTGACCAGTTTGGACGTGACCTGTGGGTACGTACCTGGATGGGAACCCGAATTTCCCTTATGATCGCACTGGTAGCTGCAATCCTGGATCTGGTTGTAGGTGTTCTTTACGGTGCTGTTTCCGCTCTTTTCGGGGGAAAGGTAGACGCTGTTATGCAGCGTATTATTGAGGTACTGGTTGGAATCCCAAGCCTTATCATTGTAATCCTTTTCCTGATGGCATTCCCGGCTGGTGTAGGAACTATTATCGCTGCACTTTCCATTACCGGATGGGTAAACATGGCCAGACTGGTTCGTGCCGAGATCCTGAAACTGAAGAATCAGGAATTCGTACTTGCTTCTCAGGTTCTTGGAACCAGCAAATTCAACATTATTATGAAGGATCTGATCCCGAACACAGTCAGCGTTATCGTAATCAACGTGATGTTCACAATCCCAAGCGCTATCTTTACCGAGGCATTCTTAAGCTTCATTGGTATTGGTCTGGCAGAGCCGCAGGCTTCCCTTGGTGTATTGATCAACGGTGGTTATCAGGTACTGCGAATGTATCCACATGTACTGATTTTCCCGGCAATTGTTATCGTACTGATTATGGTATGCTTCAGTATTCTGGGCGACGGACTTCGTGATGCCCTTGATCCGCAGATGAGAAAGTAGGTACAGCTATGGGAAAAATATTAGAAGTTAAGAATCTTACAGTCCACATCAAGACGCACAAGGGCGTTGTCCAGGCTGTGCGCGGCGTGGATTTTTACCTGAATGAGCAGGAGACACTTGCGGTAGTAGGAGAGTCCGGTTCCGGAAAATCCATTACCATGAAAGGTGTTATGGGAATCCTCCCAAAGAATGGAAAAGTAGTAGAAGGAAGCGTAATGTTTCAGGGAAATGATCTGACCAAATATTCAGAGCGTCAGATGCAGCAGGTGCGCGGAAGCGAGATTGCCATGATCTTCCAGGATCCCATGACTTCCCTAAACCCGACCATGAAGGTTGGAAAACAGATCGAGGAAATGCTGAAAGAGCACCGCAAGGAGATGAGTAAAGCCGACCGTAAGGCAAGAGCCATCGAGCTTCTTTCCCTGGTTGGAATCTCCAATCCGGAGGCACGTTACGACCAGTATCCACACCAGCTGTCCGGTGGTATGAGACAGCGAGTTGTCATCGCCATTGCACTGGCATGTGATCCCAAGGTGCTGATCGCAGATGAGCCGACCACAGCCCTTGATGTAACGATCCAGGCACAGATCCTGGATTTGATGCGCGATCTTCAGAAAAAGATCAAAACATCCATTATCATCATTACCCATAACCTTGGTGTTGTGGCAAATATTGCAGATCGTGTTGCTGTTATGTACGGTGGAAAATTAGTTGAGACAGGAGATGTGGAAGATATTTTCCACAATCCATGTCACGAATATACAAAAGGCCTTCTTCGTTCTATTCCAAAAGCACACGAAAAAGGCGGTGAGCTTCAGGCAATCCCGGGAACTCCTCCGGATCTTATGGAGCCTCCGGTTGGATGTCCTTTTGCGGCAAGATGTAAGGAGACAATGATCGTCTGCCAGAAATACATGCCGGATTATACCGATTGCGGCAAGAATCATAAGTCAGCATGCTGGATGCTTGACGAGATGGCACAGGAGGTAAACTCTGATGAAAAATGATGAAAAGCAGGTACTTCTTGATGTTAAGAACCTGAAGAAATACTTTAATGTTGGAAATAAAAAGATTCTGAAAGCAGTTGATGACATTTCCCTTCAGATTTATAAGGGAGAGACTCTTGGTCTGGTTGGAGAGTCTGGATGTGGTAAATCTACCTTCGGAAGAACTGTTATCCATCTGTATGATCCTACAGATGGTACGGTAACCTTCGATGGAACGAAAATTGACAAGAATCTGGATACAAAGCAGAGACATGAACTTTGCAGAAGAATGCAGATGATTTTCCAGGATCCATATGCATCCCTGAACCCGCGAAGAAAAATTCTGGATATTGTAGCAGAGGGAATTGATGCTCACGGTCTTGCTGCCAATAAAAAAGAACGTGATGCCAAGGTAATTGAGCTTCTGGAAACCGTTGGTCTTCAGGCAGAGCATGCAGATCGTTTCCCTCATGAGTTTTCCGGTGGACAGCGCCAGCGTGTTGGTATTGCACGTGCACTTGCAGTAAATCCGGATTTTATCGTATGCGATGAGCCCATTTCTGCTTTGGACGTTTCCATCCAGGCACAGGTTATCAACCTTCTGGAGCAGCTTCAGAGAGAGCGTGGGCTGACTTACCTGTTTATTGCACACGACCTTTCCATGGTGAAGCATATCAGTGACCGTATTGGTGTTATGTACCTGGGATCTCTTGTTGAGCTTGCTGACAGTGAGGAGCTTTTCGAGAACCCAATGCATCCTTATACCAAGGCTCTTCTTTCTGCAATCCCGATCCCGGATCCGGATATTGAGAAGAACCGTCAGAGAATCATGCTGGAG
>NZ_JBCPGE010000086.1:0-6058 GCF_040914025.1 Ruminococcus sp. RTP21484sp1_RTP21281st1_A8_RTP21281_210402 | reverse complement strand
CAATTTACGATGTCACAGACATTGCAGATTATATTGAAGAAGAATTCGGCCAGCAACGTGCTGACCGTTTTCAATCTAATCTGAAAGAACAAATGCAGAATTTAGGCCAGTTCAGTACTGCCTTTCCCCGAACTCAAGAGCCTGTGAAAAAATCTCTGTAAAACAAACAACATTAAGGTCTTCTATGATAAAATATAAAAATCATAGGAGGCCTTTTATAATGGCAAACAGAAAAAAAGAAGTTTACAAACCAAAACCAATGACAGAAGGAAAGAGAAATCTCATTCAGGGATTGTTTCAAGAGTATGATATTCAGTCTGCTGATGACATTCAGGAGGCATTAAAAGACCTGTTATCTGGAACACTCCAAGATATGCTTGAAAAAGAAATGGATGATCATCTCGGCTATGACCGTTATGAAAGATCTGGTGAGCCTAACTACCGCAATGGCACAAAATCTAAGACCGTCCGTAGTAAATATGGGGAATTTCAAGTTGATGTGCCACAAGATCGCCAAAGTTCATTTGAACCACAGGTACTTCCAAAACGCCAGAAAGATATCTCTTCGATTGATGATAAGATTATTGCTCTGTATGCGAAAGGAATGACCACACGACAGATTTCAGAAATGATAGAGGATATTTATGGTTTTGAAGTAAGTGAGGGAATGGTATCTGATATCACAGACAAGCTCCTTCCAAGAATCGAAGAATGGCAAAATCGTCCATTATCATCGGTATATCCAATCGTTTTCATAGATGCTGTACATTTTTCTGTGCGTGATGACGGCGTGATCAGAAAACTGGCCGATGTTGTCCTTGGAATTAATGAAGATGGAATGAAGGAAGTATTAAGCATTGTTGTAGGTGAAAATGAAAGCAGCAAGTATTGGCTGTCAGTGCTGAATAGTTTGAAAAACAGGGGCGTTCAGGACATTCTTATTCTTTGTTCTGATGGACTGACCGGAATCAAAGATGCAATCTCTGCTGCATTTCCCAAAACGGAACAACAGCGCTGCATTGTTCATATGGTGAGAAATACCCTTAAATATGTTGCAAACAAGGATATGAAAACTTTTGCCAAAGACTTAAAAACGATCTACACAGCTGCAAACGAGGAATCTGCCAGAAAACAGCTGGAGGCAGTAACCAGAAAATGGTCAGGACAATATCCAAGTGCTATGAATCGATGGAATGATAACTGGGATGCAATCTCCCCAATTTTCAAATTTTCCAAAGAGGTACGTACTGCGTTTTATACCACAAATGCCATTGAATCACTGAATTCGTGCTATCGTAGATTGAACAAGCAGAGAAGCGTATTCCCAAGCTCACAGGCACTGATGAAGGCACTATACTTAGGAACTTTTGAGATAGCAAAAATGGACAATGCCAATCCGGAATTAGGACAAAGTACGTGGTGAACTGGAAATCATGTACCCGGATCGGCTAATATAACAATAAAAGTTGGACGGTCAAGAGTAAATATACGCCCAGATTTCTCTGGGCGCTCTTGACATACCAATTTAAATTTGCTATTAAATAAACAACGGCTTAACCACAGAAATCTGCCGTTAAGCCGCATCAATTATCATAGAAGATTTAAATTTACAGAAAAAATTTCACACCGTCCATAAAATTTTCTGATATCTATCTACTCAAATTCAATCTATCGAATGAGTCTTTACAGCCGATAGTTTTTATGGTTATTTATCAACTTTCCAGGAAATCTGACGATGAAACTCTTTTGCTTTCACTGCCAACTCCGAATATCTCTTCTGCTGAATAAGTTGAATATCAACGAGATTTCCCCCTACTCCAACAGCTACAGCACCTGCATGTAAAAATTCCTGTACATTTTGAAGCGTTACCCCTCCTACCGCTATTAATGGAATCTTTCCCAACGGTACAGAAAGATTTTTTATGTAAGACGCCCCTGCTTTTCCAACTGGAAATACTTTCACTAAATCCGCTCCATATTCATAGGCATTTATGATTTCTGTTGGCGAATACGCCCCAGGGATAGAGATACAACCACACTGTTTTGTCTGAGCAATGACGTCAGGATTTACATTGGGCGATATCATGTACTGTGCTCCCGAGTTATACGCCGATTTCATCTGTTCTACAGTCAAAATTGTACCTGCTCCCACATATATTTGACCATCATATTTTTTTCTAATTCTTTCAATTGAATTCAGAACATCTTTCTCGTCATAATTCGCTCCACCTGAAAGAGCCAGTTCCAAGCATCTGATATTTCCTTTTAGTAGTGCTTCTGCAACTTGTTCAATCTGTTCAGACCGTACATTTCTAATAATTGCAATTATTTTATCGCTCAATATGCTTTTTTTTACATCATCGGGCATTTATTTATCCTCATCAAGAACTCCACTATGACCATCTTCATACCACATCTCTTCAGGAGTTTTTCCGGCTTTTATATCTGCTTTCGTTTTAATTTCATTGGCAGCTCTTTCTTTTGCATTAATTAAGACTTTCTCAATCATATCATTCGGAATCACAAGTACTCCATCTGCATCTGCAAAAATAAAATCACCTGGATTAACCAATACTTCTCCCAATTGGCCATGTAACCAAAGAGGAACATTGCTGTCTGTCATTCTCCAGTGTCCCTCTGCGCAAATGCACATTGTATCAGTACAAAATGTAGGAATATCATCTTCAAGAAATCCAAAAGAGTCACGAATTGGGCCATCGCATACAAGCCCCTGCATTCCCATATGATGCCATGTCTGCCCAAATATGTCTCCCAGTACAGCCACTTCAGTATATCCAGGGTCAATGATTACAACACAATCCTCACTCAAAGCCTGTCCAACGCGAATCCACATTCCTCCCAGCGGACCAGGCCCTTTATGATCAAATTCTTCCTCAAAAGGAGTAACATTCGTAGTTCCTTTAATGGTGACAGCAGGTCCAGCCAGCTTCATATCTCTTAAAATAGGTTTTACTTCTCTTCTAAGAATCTGATTACGATATCCATACTGAACAAACAATGCATCCCATACAAGGGGAGTATTCAATTTTTTATACTCGCTAATAAAATACTTCATCTGCTCCTTTGTCCATTCAATTGCCATAGTTAAAATCCTCCTTAATTATAATAGTTTTATAAGAACTACATATGTAGTTTCTACCTGTAATTTTCCTTATTACCGTTTAAAAGCAATTCCAATCTTTTCCGATCCGGTAATCCTTCTATATCCCCTAGTGTTCCTACAGCCTGTGCTCCCATCATTGCACCCATCTTACCGCATGTAAAAAGATCCCTTTCTTCCAATATGCCACACAAAAATCCTGCAGCAAACGCATCTCCTGCTCCAATATTATCAATGACCTTCACAGAATATGGTGGAATCTCATACATAGAACTCTCATCTGCCACAATTGCTCCTTTGCTTCCAAGCTTCACAGCAATCTTGTGTATTTTTTTTTCACGAAGAATTCGAACGACCTCATTAATATTATCTGTATCTAATAATACTTTTGCTTCATCCAAACCGATTTCAACAATGTCGCACATATCCAACAAGGGCCGTAACGTCTCTGCAGCTTCATTTTTACTCCATAATCTTAATCGTATATTTGGGTCGAAGCTTACCAGCACTCCGTTCTTTTTTGCTTTTTTTGCCAGTGTCAAATTCATCTCTGCACAACTACCGCTTAAAGCTGATGTAACTCCGGTTATATGTATTATTTTTGAGTTTTGAATCATCTCTTCGCTAATATTATCCTTGTTCAGCGTACTCGCTGCTGAATTCCTTCTATAATAAAAAACGCTTGTTTCATTTGCTTCACTAAACTGTTTAATCATGAGTCCAGTCGAAGCATTCTCATCCCTTATTACTTCCGATACATAAACTCCTTCTCCCCGAATCTCTCGAAGAACATATTCTCCCAGTTCATCACAGCCCAACTTACTTATCCAACAACTTGTATGACCTAATTTGGATACACCAATAGCAACATTGCTTTCCGCTCCAGCTATTCCTTTTTTAAATCTATCCACATAACGCAGCAACTGTTTTTGTTCTGGAATAAAAACTACCATTGTTTCACCTACGGTTAAAACATCCCATTGCTTCACAATTTTCCACCCCCTCTCATTGCCAACCACCATTTCTTAATACACGATTAACATCTTCATCTATTTCTTTCAGAACCCATTTTGCTTTTTCTCCACGAAAAATCCCATTCAAAAGCTTATCTGTAATTATTGCTGCAATGCTAAAAGCTTCCGGTATGTAAAAGTATTCTGGTTCTACGGCTTTTTCTATGATGGGTTCTATATATTGTACCCATGGTTGCATTTTTTGTACTTTTGGATTCCTCGCTGTGGATTTTCTGACCGGAGTTACTCCATATTTCATACAACGAAATTGATCAAATTCTTTCGAGGAAAGATATTGTATAATTTTCCATGAAGTTTCTTTTTCTCTGACATCATTAAGAATTGCCCAAGACCATCCCCCACCATATGCTACTCCTTTATATTTTCCCAACCCAGGAACTTGACAAATCCCCAACTGTTCCGGACACACCTTATTAGACTTACGATAATAAATTTGCGGAAAAACAAAAGAAGATACATTCAGTTGCATAAGCAGTTCTCCGTTACACATTTTTTCTGCCACATCGTGAACAGTAAAACTCCTGGTTATCTTCGGCATGCAGGAAAGCAATAAACAGATTTGTTCATATGCTCTAACGCCTTCTTCACTATAAGCAGTTGATGTCAGATTATGATCAACAATCGATCCGCTAAACTGTCTGCCTCCTGTGGATACCACTCTTGTGTACCAGTCAAGTACCGGGAAAAGGCCTTTACGTTTTCCAGCAATTGCAGTTCCATATAAGCCGTTCTTAATATCCGCATACTCTAGTGCAATTTTTTGAAACTCTTCCCAATCTGACGGTTCTTTTAAACCATATTTTTCAAATATATCTTTTCTATATACCAAAAAAGTCGCACCTGTATGTGTTCCGGGAAGCGCTATCAGTTTTTCACCTTGTCCTCTTCCCGGTATTTTTCTGTTCATATCATGCCAGCCACAATAATTGATGTATGCTTTAAAAAAATCGCCCTCCAATCCTTCTTTTGTCTCTTTCCATGTCAGATCTTTATTCATAACATACTGATTTAAATCAAAAAGATGTTTTTCCTGTGCAATATCCTGTGCCCATAAAGGTGCATATGCACACACATCATAAGCAGCCTTTTTTGTTTGAATTCCTTTCAATAGATTTTCATGGAAAAGGCTAATCGGGGGTTCTTCTACTACAATTTCATCGCCGATGAATTTCTCAATGTCCTTCTTCCTATCTACAATTGATATTCCGTCATTCTCACCAGCGTTTACCGCTATTTTTATCATGATATGCAATCACTCCAATTTAATATAGTTTGCCCCTAATACATCAAAGTCTCCACGTATTGCATACAATTCTCCATTCGTAATTTCAATTTCCAGAAAAACAACCTGTCCTTTCAAGCTGTTAACTGTCTTATTACTTATCCATACTGGTGTCCACTCTATCAAATCAATACACTTATATGTACACTCTTCATAAGACATTCCCTCCATTTCTTTCCCATCTTCATTCAGTATTCGTACTTTGATGACTCCATACGGTGCGCAAACATTTAAATAAAGCTTCTCTCCATAAAATCTAAGTGCCTTAGTACAAATGTCTCCTGTACTTTCCGTAGCTAAATACGCAAATCCATCTTTTCTGAGACTATATCTCAATAGCGCAGCATCTTTTTCTTCCTGATATCGAAACATCTCACCTTTGGATCCACTACCATATATATATATATGGTTTTTGTCTTCAACTACAGATGTTGGAAACACGCTTCCACCACCATGCTCTCCTTGCCTACTGCGAGCAATAAATGGACGATGGCATATCCTTTGAAATATTTTTCCATTATAGCTGTATACCAGCTGACAATCCATATATCCCATAAGACGATTCAATTTTGTCTCGCCAGCATCTCCATGAAACATCCATAACAAACCTATATACATATC
>NZ_JBCPGE010000085.1:0-6162 GCF_040914025.1 Ruminococcus sp. RTP21484sp1_RTP21281st1_A8_RTP21281_210402 | reverse complement strand
TGTTGATGGAAGCATTATACTACATTGGGACATTTTCCTTTGTGGTATATTAGGACATTATCATAAATGGTTCATATTTTTCAAATTTTTTTGAAAATTAGTGTTGACATTTGACTGAATGTGTTGTATTATAATTAAGCAGTCGCGAGAGAGCGATTGAAACATAAGAAATGCAGGAGTGGCGGAATTGGCAGACGCGCAGGCTTCAGGTGCCTGTGGTCGCAAGATCGTGTGGGTTCAAGTCCCATCTCCTGCATTATTTTTTTTCTTTTGTTACGAATACCAGAGTTGCGTATAAGGTTGGCTGTGAGGCACAGGATGTCTCTTTTATTCAGACTCGGATCCAGTAGCTTTTTTTCTGTTGTGCAATTTTTTTCAGCACAACAGAATTTTTTTTTGCTCATATTTTGTTGAAAAAAGCATTTTGCTATGATACAATCTTGAAGATTTAGGATAAAATAAGAAAGAAAATGATATAAGAAAGGGAGATTGTATGAAAGCATTTCTGATATTAGAAGATGGCCATGTATTTACAGGAACCAGCATTGGTTCTGCAAGGGAAGTCATCAGCGAGATTGTTTTTAATACTTCCATGACCGGTTATCTGGAAGTAATGACAGACCCGTCTTACGCAGGACAGGCGGTATGCATGACCTATCCATTAATAGGAAATTACGGAATCTGTTATGATGACCAGGAATCCACCAGACCGTGGATCGACGCATTTATCGTACGTGAATTATCCCGTGTTCCAAGCAATTTCAGAAGCGTTGACACCATTCAGCATTTCTTGACCAAGCATGATATTCCTGGAATCGCAGGAATCGACACCAGAGCTCTTACCAAGATCCTCCGTGAGAAAGGTACCATGAACGGTATGATCACAGTGGATGAAAATTATGACTTAAACGCAATTCTCCCCAAGTTAAAAGCATATACAACTGGTAAAGTAGTGGAAAAAGTAACCTGCCGTGAGAAAGAAATCCTTCCTGGAAATGGTCCGAAGGTAGCCCTCATGGATTTTGGTGCGAAACGTAATATTGCCCGTTCCCTGAATAAGCGCGGATGTCAGGTAACTATTTACCCGGCTCTTACACCGGCCGAGGAGATCCTTGGAGATCATCCGGACGGAATCATGCTCAGCAATGGCCCTGGAGACCCGAAAGAATGCACTTCTATTATTAAAGAAGTAAAGAAACTTTACGATTCCGATGTTCCGATTTTTGCAATCTGTCTTGGACATCAGCTGATGGCACTTGCAACAGGCGGAGATACCTATAAGATGAAATATGGTCACCGCGGTGGAAACCATCCGGTAAAAGACCTTACAACAGGCAGAGTTTACATCTCTTCCCAGAATCATGGCTACGTAGTAGATGCCAAGGACCTTGAGGAGAAAAACATTGCTCATCCCGCATTTGTGAATGTAAATGACGGAACAAACGAAGGAATGTCATACGTTGGAAAGAATATTTTCACTGTACAGTTCCATCCGGAGGCATGCCCGGGACCGCAGGATTCCAGTTACCTGTTTGACAGATTTATGGATATGATGGGAGGAAATAAATAATGCCAAGAAATAAAGACATTAAAAAAGTACTTGTTATTGGTTCAGGTCCGATCATCATCGGCCAGGCAGCAGAGTTTGACTATGCAGGAACACAGGCTTGCCGTTCCCTGAAGGAAGAAGGTCTGGAGGTTGTTCTTTTGAACTCCAATCCGGCTACAATCATGACAGATAAAGATATTGCAGACCGTGTTTACATTGAGCCTCTCACCGTAGAAGTGGTAGAGCAGCTGATCCTGAAAGAGAAGCCAGACAGCGTTCTTCCTACCCTGGGCGGTCAGGCAGGTCTGAACCTTGCCATGGAGCTGGATGAGAAAGGCTTCCTGAAAGAACATAATGTAAGACTGATCGGTACTACAGCCCAGACCATTAAGAAAGCTGAAGATCGTCAGGAATTTAAGGATACCATGGAGAAAATCGGCGAGCCGGTTGCAGCTTCCAAGGTTGTTACCACGGTGGAGGATGGTCTTGCATTTACCAATACCATTGGCTATCCGGTTGTTCTTCGTCCTGCTTACACTCTTGGCGGAAGCGGCGGCGGAATTGCCCACAATGAATACGAGCTTCGTGAGATCCTGGAGAATGGTCTTCGTCTTTCCCGTGTTGGAGAGGTTCTGGTAGAGCGCTGTATCGCAGGCTGGAAAGAAATCGAGTATGAGGTAATGCGTGACAGCGCAGGAAACTGCATCACTGTCTGCAACATGGAGAACATTGACCCGGTTGGTGTCCACACAGGAGACTCCATCGTAGTTGCTCCGTCCCAGACTCTTGGAGACAAAGAGTACCAGATGCTTCGTACCTCTGCCCTGAACATTATCACAGAGCTTGGAATCACAGGCGGATGTAACGTTCAGTACGCACTGAAACCAGACAGCTTCGAATACTGTGTTATTGAGGTTAACCCTCGTGTAAGCCGTTCCTCTGCACTTGCAAGTAAGGCAACTGGTTACCCGATCGCGAAGGTTGCAGCGAAGATCGCACTTGGATATACACTGGATGAGATCCCGAATGCCATCACTGGAAAAACATACGCAAGTTTCGAGCCGATGCTTGACTACTGTGTCGTTAAGATCCCGAGACTTCCATTTGATAAATTTATCACAGCTAAGAGAACCCTTACCACTCAGATGAAAGCTACTGGTGAGGTTATGAGTATCTGCCATAACTTTGAGGGGGCTCTTATGAAAGCAATCCGTTCCCTGGAGCAGCATGTTGACAGTCTGATGTCTTACGATTTTACACAGCTTACAGATGGGGAACTGCTGGATGAGCTGGCAATCGTGGACGACCGCAGAATCTGGAAGATTGCAGAAGCAATCCGCCGTGGTATGCCGCAGTCCATGCTTCATGACATTACCCAGATCGACATCTGGTTCATTGACAAGCTGGCAATCCTTGTTGGAATGGAAAATGCCCTGAAGACCAGAAAACTTACCAAAGAGCTTCTTTTGGAAGCAAAACGTATGGAGTTCCCGGACTACATCATTGCCCGTCTTACAGGCAAAACAGAAGAAGAGATCAAAGATCTTCGTGCAGATTACGGTATCAAGGCTGCTTATAAGATGGTAGATACCTGTGCAGCAGAGTTTGCAGCTGCAACTCCATATTACTATTCTGTATATGGTGATGAAGGCACTGAGAATGAGGCAATTGCCACACCGGATAAGAAAAAGATCCTGGTACTTGGCTCCGGCCCGATCCGTATTGGACAGGGTATTGAGTTTGACTTCTGCTCTGTACACTGTACCTGGGCTTTTGCAAAAGAAGGATATGAAACTATCATTATCAACAACAACCCAGAGACAGTTAGTACAGACTTTGATATTGCAGATAAACTGTATTTCGAGCCTCTTACACCGGAAGATGTTGAGAATATTGTAAATATTGAGAAACCGGACGGAGCTGTTGTACAGTTCGGTGGACAGACCGCCATCAAGCTGACAGAAGCTCTTACAAAGATGGGTGTAAAGATCCTTGGAACCTCTGCTGAGAATGTAGACGCTGCTGAGGACCGTGAGCTGTTCGATGAAATCCTGGAGAAATGTCAGATTCCGAGACCGAAGGGACACACTGTATTTACCGCAGAAGAGGCGAAGAAAGCAGCAAATGAGCTGGGCTATCCGGTTCTGGTTCGTCCTTCCTACGTACTTGGCGGACAGGGCATGAGAATTGCTGTAAGCGATGAGGATGTGGAAGAGTACATTGGTGTGATCAACCAGATTGCACAGGAGCATCCGATTCTTGTTGACAAGTACCTGATGGGAAAAGAAATCGAGGTTGATGCCGTTTGCGATGGCGAGGACATTCTGATTCCTGGTATTATGGAGCACATCGAGCGTGCCGGAATCCACTCTGGTGACAGTATTTCCGTATATCCGGCAAGAACCATCAGCGAGAAAGCCAAAGAGACTATTGCAGAGTACACCAGACGTCTTGCAAGAGCACTTCATGTAGTGGGTATGATCAATATCCAGTTCATCGTTCTTGGGGATGATGTATATGTAATCGAGGTTAATCCACGTTCCAGCCGTACCGTACCTTACATCAGCAAAGTTACCGGAATCCCGATTGTACCGCTGGCAACCAAGGTAATCCTTGGATACAAACTGAAAGATATGGGCTATGAGCCTGGTCTTCAGCCAGAGGCAAAACACATTGCCATCAAGATGCCGGTATTCTCCTTCGAGAAGATCCGCGGCGCTGATATCAGCCTTGGACCGGAGATGAAATCTACCGGTGAGTGCCTTGGTATTGCAGAGACCTTCAATGAGGCTCTTTACAAAGCATTCCTTGGAGCTGGAATTCGTCTGCCGAAGTATAAGAACATGATCATGACTGTAAGACCGGAAGAGCAGGAGGACGCTGTACCGATCGCTAAGAGATTTGAGGCACTTGGATACCGCATCTATGCCACAAGAGGAACTGCCAATACTCTGAAAGAGCATGGTGTTAAGGTGATCCGTACCAACAAGCTGGAGCAGCCGGCACCGAACCTTATGGACTTGATTCTTGGTCATAAGATTGATGTGGTTATTGATATCCCATCTCAGGGTGTTGAGCATCAGAAGGATGGTTTCGTGATCAGACGTAATGCAATCGAGACAGGGGTAAATGTTCTCACCAGCCTTGATACTGCAGAAGCGCTTGTGACCAGTCTTGAAAATACAGATGCCAATTGCTTAAGCCTGATTGATATTGCAACTATTGCAAGACGCTAAAGGAAGAGTGTGCAGTCTGGGATTTTTGCGTTACTGTTTACTGGTAACATTCCGCGAGGTGTTTTTTGTGAACAAAGTTCACAGAAAACCCGAGAGTTGCGGCGCGAAATCATGCAAAGCATGATTTCTGTGCATCGCGAAGCGTGTTACTGTGAACGGAGTGAACAGTAACATTTTTGCAGTAAAAATTGTAGAAAAAAACAAAATACAAGTTTACGAAAAATACTTTCTGTAATATACTAAAGAGGACGGAGAAGTTTAAGTCTCCGTCCTCATTTTGTTAAAGTGGGTGCACATGGAGAGTGCATTCATAAGAAAGGGGTAGAAATGGATATTATCGAACTTTTAAAGGTAATTTTCCTTGGCATTGTGGAGGGAATTACAGAATGGCTTCCCATCAGCAGTACCGGTCATATGATCCTGGTAGATGAATTTCTTCATCTGGATGTTTCCAAAGAATTTATGGATGTATTTCTGGTAGTGATCCAGCTTGGAGCCATCCTTGCAGTTGTTGTTTTGTATTGGAATAAGCTGTGGCCTTTTTACATAAAGAAGCTTCCAAGAAGAACCCAGATGGCTATTGCGAAGAAGCCCAAATGGGCACAGGTGATCCTGAATTTTGTGGAGCGCTTCTGCGATAAAGAGAAATGGGTGCTGTGGTTTAAGATTGTGGTAGCATGTCTGCCGACCATTGTGATCGCACTTCCGTTTGATGATTTCATTGAAGAACATTTTAATAACTATGTGGTTGTTGCTATTGCGCTGATTGTTTACGGTGTTTTGTTTATTGTTGTGGAAAACTATAACAAAGGCAGAGAGCCGCAGTGCACAAGTCTGGAAGATTTGTCCTTTAAGACTGCTTTCCTGATCGGCTGTTTCCAGGTACTCTCTGTCATTCCTGGTACATCCAGATCTGGTTCTACCATCATCGGAGGAATCCTGGTGGGAACTTCCCGTACAGTTGCAGCTGAATTTACCTTCTTCCTTGGAATCCCGGTTATGTTCGGAGCCAGTCTTCTGAAGATTCTGAAATTTGGCTTTAGTTTTACTGGTACAGAGGTACTGATCCTGGTAGTCGGTATGGTGGTTGCATTTGTGGTTTCCATCCTTGCAATCAAGTTCCTGATGGGATATATCAAGAAGCATGATTTCAAAGCTTTTGGATGGTACCGAATCGTACTTGGTGCGTTGGTGCTGGTTTATTTTGTGGGTAAGACTTTACTGGCATAAATTACAAATAAGAAATTTCGGCGTCAGCCTGCAGGGGAAAATTTGCAGGTTGGCGTTTTTTGCTATTTAATGTGTTGGTCGTTATTCCGGACGCGATTTCACAATGTATATTCACCGCCGCGCGTCGCAACGTTCCGGCAAGCTAAT
>NZ_JBCPGE010000084.1:0-6258 GCF_040914025.1 Ruminococcus sp. RTP21484sp1_RTP21281st1_A8_RTP21281_210402 | reverse complement strand
AAAGTTGAAAAAAAGAAACCCCTATCCCCTCAAGATTGAGGGGCAGGGGAGTTGAAGTGTCGAAGACACTTTTTTACCTCAATGACCGGGGGCGTGTCACTTACAACGAATTATGCCGGAAATGCCAGCATGGGTGCAAGCAGAGCTTCCGGGCGGTTGTGATTGACTGCCCCCGTTATTTATCCAAACGAGCAAAGAAAAAGGAGGAACACACCGAATGAATTTTGAATTTATGACGATAGACACACCATTGCCGCCCTGTATGGCTTTTCCAAGAGCGTTGACAGGGTTTCCAGTCAGCAGCACCGCAAAGGTCATGTACTGCCGGATGTTGGACGCTATGCTCTCCAATGGGCAGGAGGACGAGAACGGAATCCTGTTTGTCTGCTTCCCTGTCACAGCCATTGCCGCAGTCCTGTCCCGCAGTCCTATGACGGTCAAGCGTTCTTTGAATGAACTGGAAAACGCCGGACTTATCATGCGGGTGCGTCAGGGCGTTGGAGAACCAAACAGGATTTATGTGCTGATACCGGGAAAGGAGGACGCTGCCCTTGCCTGATACCTCAAAGCTGGAAAAACTCAATCGGGAGTTGGAGAAAAGCGAAAAGAAACTGCGGAAAGCCATCAATGATGAAAAGGCATTGCAGCACCAGTTAAAGCAGCTTACCCGAAAGGAACGGACGCACCGGCTCTGTACTCGTGGCGGTATGCTGGAAAGTTTTCTGCAAGAGCCGGAACGCCTGACAGATGATGATGTCATGCTGTTGTTGAAACTCATTTTTCACAGGCAGGACACGCAGGAACTATTGAAAAAACTGCTGGAACGGGAGAAACCGGAAACCCCTTAGTTTACTAAGGGCGCAATTATACACCACCCAGAGGTTGGTGCATTGCGTTCTCCGAAGGCTCCTCACCGGAGGGCTGTGATTTTCCGCAGTCATGGTCTGCTCCAAATCAAACAGGGGACGCTACGCTTCCCCTGCGCTGGCTGCCGCCAGCTACCCTTTTGTGGACTTGCCATCTGGGGACACCTTGCGTTGCAAGTTGTTCCCAGCCGACAAGTTTTACAAAATCTCTCTATACTTTGACGGTCGAATAAAGTATAATGAAGTCAACGACTAATCGGAAGTTCAATGTGAGGAAAATTAGATGAAGAAAAAGTCTTATTGGTTAAGTATTAGTGTGTTCGTATTGATACTGATATGGACGGTTTATTATTATGCAATGCAGTACACAGGAGGATTTGCAGACTTAAAGGACTCTATTGTTTGTGGGATTGTAGGTTTGATATGTATCGTATTTATCGTGAAAAGAACTATTGACTTTTTGAAAAACAAAAAATCGTAAAATTCAAGTTTGCCACCCACACATCGGGTCAACTTGTCCCGAACTTTTACAGCTAAATATCCGCCGCCTTCACAGCGGCACACCGAGCAGGAAATCTGAAAAAGGTCTCCTGCTTTTTTTCTGCCAAAATGAGGTGGTAAAACGCCACCCCATCCACCAATTACCGAAAGGAGGGACACGAAATGCCCTGCCCACACAACGAAATCACGATTGTTCAGCGCAGCCAGCGACAGTCTGCGGTTGCCGCCGCTGCTTACCAAAGCGGCGAAAAGCTGTTCTGTGAATACGACCAGCAAGTGAAGCACTACCCGGAAAAGCGTGGTATTGTCCACAATGAAATTCTGCTCCCGGCAAACGCCCCACGGTCGTATGCAGACCGCAATACCTTATGGAACGCCGCCGAAGCGGTGGAAAAGCAATGGAACTCCCAGCTTGCAAGGCGGTGGGTGCTTACCATCCCAAGAGAGATACCACCCGACCAGTATGCTGTCCTTGTCCGGGAGTTTTGCCAGAAGCAGTTTGTTTCCAAAGGCATGATTGCTGATTTTGCAATCCATGACCCCCATCCGCCGGGACACAATCCCCACGCCCATGTCATGCTCACTATGAGGGCAATGGACGAACATGGAAAATGGCTTCCCAAGAGCCGCAAGGTTTATGACCTTGACGAAAACGGGGAACGGATAAAACTTCCGTCCGGCAGATGGAAAAGCCACAAGGAGGATACGGTGGATTGGAACGACCAGAAGTATTGCGAAATCTGGCGGCATGAATGGGAGGTCATCCAGAACCGCTATCTGGAAGCCAATGACCGCCCAGAGCGTGTGGACTTGCGTTCTTATGCCAGACAGGGGCTTGATATTATCCCTACTGTCCATGAGGGAGCTGCTGTCCGGCAGATGGAAAAGCGGGGTATCCAGACGAACATCGGCAACCTGAACCGGGACATCAGAGCCGCCAACCGCCTGATGAAGTCTATCCGGCAGCTCATTCAAAACCTCAAAGGCTGGATTACCGAGCTGGGAGAAAAACGAAAAGAACTGCTTGCACAAAAGGCGGCGGAGGAAGCGACACTTCTTCCCAATCTGCTGATGAAGTATATGGAGATACGAAAGGAAGAACGGAAGGACTGGACAAGGGCTGGACAGAACCGGGGGACTTCACAGGACTTAAAGGCAGTCAGCGAAGCTCTGTCCTATCTCCGGCAAAAGGGGCTTTCCACTGTGGAGGACTTAGAAGCATTTCTGGAATCTTCCGGGAAATCAGCCGCAGATTACCGCAATCAGATGAAGCCAAAGGAAGTCCGCAGCAAAGTGATTGACGGGATTCTTGCCAGCCGAACAGACTGCAAGGAATGTAAGCCTTTCTATGAGAAGTACCAGAAGATATTTTTCAAGAAAACAAAGGAGAAATTCAAACAGGAACACCCGGATGTTGCCCGGTATGAGAAAGCCGCTGCCTACCTTGCCAAGCACCCGGACGATAAGGACAGTACCCAAAAGGAGCTGCAAGAGGAGCAGGAAAAACTTCTCAGCGAAATCGCAGAGCTGAAAGTACCGCTGACCGAGGTACAGGAGGATTTGAAGAAGCTGCGGGACATCCGCTACTGGGTACGGAAAGCCACACCCGGCACAGAGGAAAGTAAAGAGCCGCCTAAGAAGCAGCCCATCAAGGAAGTCTTGCAGGATAAGGCGGACGAGAAAAAGGCTCAAAGAACCGCCCCGGCACAGGCGAAACACAGACAACAGGATATGGAACTTTAACAGGCACTTGCCATTTTCAATCAGAGAATGTCAGGTGCTTTTCTTATTTTCAAGGAGGGATAGATTTGAATGTATTTGAAGCTGTGAAGCAGTCCGTCACAACAAGACAGGCTGCGGAGCATTATGGAATCCATGTAGGTCGGAACGGGATGGCTTGCTGCCCGTTCCATAACGATAAAACCCCAAGTATGAAGCTGGATCGGCGTTACCACTGCTTCGGCTGCGGTGCGGATGGGGATGTGATTGATTTTACCGCCGCCCTGTATGGGCTGGGAAAGAAAGAAGCTGCCGTACAACTGGCACAGGACTTCGGGCTTTCCTATGAGGACTGGAAACCGCCGGGAAAGGCAAAAAAGCCCAAGCCCCGGCAGAAATCCCCGGAGGAACAGTTTCAGGAAGCAAAGAACCGCTGCTTCCGTATTCTTGCCGATTATCTTCACTTGCTTATGGCATGGAGAACGGACTACGCCCCGCACTCCCCGGAGGAAGCCTTTCATCCCCGGTTCGTGGAAGCCTTACAGAAGCAAGCCCAAGTGGAATATCTGCTGGATATATTGCTGTTCGGGGAGACAGAGGAAAAAGCGGCTTTGATTACGGACTACGGAAAGGATGTGATACAGCTTGAACAGCGAATGGCAGAGCTTGCAGCCGCAGACGCAGCAAGAATTAAAAAACACCATGAACGCCATGCAGCCACCCCAGAGCATTGAGGAAATCAAAGCGGGACTGGAAACTACCGAGAAAGGCGGTGTCCGTCAGAGCATACGGAACTGCCTGACCGTATTCCAGCGTGACCCGCTGCTTTCCGGGGCTATCGCATACAACATCCTGACCGACCGCAAGGACATCATAAAGCCCATCGGCTTCCACAGAGAAAGCACCGCCCTGAACGATACGGATATGAAGTATCTGCTTCTCTATCTGGAAGAAACCTATGGGCTTACCAATGAGAAAAAGATTGATAATGCCATCGGGATTGTGGCGAATGAAAACAAGTACCATCCCATCCGGGACTACCTAAGTGCCCTTGTGTGGGACGGGACAGAACGAATCCGTTTCTGTCTGCGGCACTTTCTGGGGGCTGACGCAGACGATTACACCTATGAAGCGTTGAAGCTGTTCCTGCTGGGTGCAATCTCACGAGCCTTTCAGCCGGGGTGCAAGTTTGAAATCATGCTCTGTCTGGTAGGCGGTCAGGGGGCTGGCAAGTCCACTTTCTTCCGTCTGCTGGCAGTCCGGGACGAGTGGTTCTCCGATGATTTGCGGAAGCTGGACGATGAAAATGTGTACCGCAAGCTGCAAGGTCACTGGATTATCGAAATGTCGGAAATGATGGCAACCGCCAACGCCAAGAGCATTGAGGAAATCAAGTCGTTTTTAAGCCGGCAGAAAGAGGTCTACAAGATACCCTATGAAACCCACCCGGCAGACCGCCCCCGTCAGTGCGTGTTTGGCGGCACTTCCAATGCCCTTGACTTCCTGCCCCTTGACCGTTCCGGCAACCGCCGCTTTATCCCGGTCATGGTGTACCCGGAGCAAGCTGAGGTTCACATTTTGGAGGACGAAGCCGCTTCCAGAGCCTATATCGAACAAATGTGGGCAGAAGCGATGGAGATTTACCGAAGCGGCAGGTTCAAGCTGGCTTTCAGCCCCGCCATGCAGCGGTATCTCAAAGAACACCAGCGGGATTTTATGCCGGAGGACACCAAAGCCGGGATGATACAGGCGTATCTTGATAAGTACACCGGGAGCATGGTCTGTTCCAAGCAGCTCTACAAGGAAGCCTTAAACCATGCCTTTGACGAGCCGAAGCAATGGGAAATCCGGGAAATCAACGAGATTATGAACCAGTGCATTGACCGCTGGCGGTACTTCCCGAACCCAAGAATGTTTTCAGAATATGGCAGACAAAAGGGCTGGGAGCGTGAAAACCCGGCAACGGACTCCGGCAACCCGTCTGAAAAAACGATGGATGGTTTTGTGGAGGTCACAGAACAGATGGAGCTTCCATTCTGAAAATGACCGCCCGTTGCACCCCCTGTTGCTATCCCGTTGCCGAGCCGGTTGCCGGGGAAAACCCCTTATTTCCGGGCTTTTCTCCCTTATAACAACCAAAACAACAGAAAAATAAAAGAAAAGTATAAATAGTAACCATCGCCAGATTGAGATTGTTTGCAAGGTCTTTTGAAGCCCGTTGCCGGACTTCGTTGCCGACACCCTCTGTCTGGCTATTTTCATGTATGGAGGATAACTGCCTATGGCAAAAAACAAAACAGAGATTCATGTGACCACTGTATTTGACGGGGAACTGGACGCAACCGATGTGTTCGTCAGTCTGATTTCCCAGAAATACGGTAAAACAAATACAAAAGAATATCTTGCTAAAAAGAAAGATATAGGCTATAATGAAGATGAGGTTCAAAAGAGCCAGATACCGTCTGGATTGTGTGGGTAAATGGCTATGATGAACGAAATGGAATACAGAACAATCGGTTCGGCACTTGCCGGGGGCTATCGTGCGGCGGTCTATTGCAGGCTGTCAAAGGACGATGACCTGCAAGGCGAAAGTGCCAGTATCGCCAACCAGCGGGATATGCTGGAAAAATACTGCGAAAAGCAGGGATGGGAGGTTGTGGCAGTCTATCAGGACGATGGCTTCACAGGTCTTAATATGGAGCGTCCTGATTTACAGAGAATGTTGAGAGCCATTGAGCGCAGGCAAATCAACCTTGTCATCACGAAAGACCTCAGCCGACTGGGGCGGAACTATCTGCAAACCGGGCATTTGA
Organism: Ruminococcus sp. RTP21484sp1_RTP21281st1_A8_RTP21281_210402; assembly: GCF_040914025.1. Taxonomy (NCBI): domain Bacteria; kingdom Bacillati; phylum Bacillota; class Clostridia; order Eubacteriales; family Oscillospiraceae; genus Ruminococcus; species Ruminococcus sp. RTP21484sp1_RTP21281st1_A8_RTP21281_210402. The sequence goes on along the minus strand of NZ_JBCPGE010000084.1, from coordinate 359 downwards.
TTGAGGACTTTTTCCCAAGAAACGGTGTCCGCTATATCGCCATGAATGACGGTATCGACACCCTGCGGGATAACAACGATATTGCCCCGTTCAAGAATATCCTGAACGAGATGTACAGCAAGGATATTTCCAAGAAAGTCCATTCCTCTTATCTTCTGAAAGCGCAGAAAGGACAGTTTACCGGGTGTCTTGCCCCGTTTGGGTATCGGAAAGACCCGGAGGACAAAAACCATCTGCTCATTGACGAGGAAACCGCCCCGATTGTGCGACTGATTTTCGGATATGCCCTGAACGGTCATGGTCCGAACTATATTCGCAGACGGCTGGAGGAAGAAAAAATCCCCTGCCCCACATGGTGG
>NZ_JBCPGE010000083.1:0-7687 GCF_040914025.1 Ruminococcus sp. RTP21484sp1_RTP21281st1_A8_RTP21281_210402 | reverse complement strand
TAAAAATGGTATTAAAAAAATCGAAGATAAAAATACCGTCTACATCAGACTGAATTTTTGAATTGTTAGACAGTCTGGCGTACCGTTCGGTACACGGCGGTTTCAATAGTTGACGTGCACAGACTGATAGGCTGTGGCTAAATCATAGAAGCCACTGTTTATCAGTCTTTCTTTTGTCATGGCTTTCTTAACTGTCGTCAGATTGGCACAATACCAGTGTCCCCTTCGACAGTTTGCCGCCATGTTCGCATAATATTCATGGATTCCCATTTTTATCAGATTTCTCTTCTTTGTTCTGGGCAATTTCCATTGTTTCCATATACACATACGTATTCTGTGATAGAGCCATCCGTTGACGTCATCTATGTTGTTCTTCATACTTGCAATTCCGTAATAGTTAAGCCATCCCCTCGCATATACCTTAATCTTCTCAAGGCTTGGCTTGATTGACTGACATCGCTTACGGGAAGATAACTCCTTCAGTCTAGACTTAAACTTCTTCCATGACTTCGTATGAACTCGGACATAAATGCCTTTTCCGTTCCTTCCCAATGCAAAGCCAAGGAATTTAAAATTTCGGATTGCAAACACGCTGACAGTACGGCTCTTTTCTCGGTTGACTGTAAGTTTCAGCCTCTCCTCAAGATATTTTGTACTGCTTTCCAAGAGTCTCTCTGATGCTCGCTTGCTCTCTGCAAGAAGCACGATGTCATCTGCATATCTTATGCATGGAACACCTCTTTTCAAGAATTCTTGGTCGAACTCATTGAGGTAGACATTTGCCAGCAACGGTGATAGATTTCCACCTTGTGGCGAGCCTTCCTCTGTGTCAATGACTACTCCGTTTTCCATTACACCGCTCTTCAGATAGCGCTTTATCAGCTGTACTACACGTTCATCTTTTACATTCTTTCGGAGAAGATTGATGAGAATTTCGTGATTAAGAGTATCGAAGTACTTTGACAAGTCAAGGACTACAGCAAATGTATAGCCTTGTTCGGCATACTCCTTAACCTTAAGTATTGCGTCTTTTGCACTTCTGTTCGAACGATAGCCATAGCTACCCTCTGCAAACAGCGGTTCATAGATTGGCACTAACTGTTGGGTTATTGCCTGTTGAAGTGTACGGTCTACCACTGTTGGTATGCCAAGCTTTCGCACACCACCATCTGGTTTGGGAATCTCAACTCGTCTTACTGAAGACGGAGTATACTTTCCACGATAAATGCGGTCGGTTATCTCTTGTTGATGTTCCTTTAGATATGGAAGAGCCTCCTCAATGGTCATGCCATCAATTCCTGGCGCTCCCTTGTTTGCCTTGACTCTCTTATACGCTCTGTTAAAGTTGTCTTTATACAGTATCGCTTCCAAAAGTCTCGGCTGTGCACTGTCTCTTTCTTTCCATATCCGATTGAATGACCTAGACGCTTTTGCATACCCTTCGTGTTCCGCACTATCTCTCTGCGAACAGTCATTGTTTTCAATGTTTTCTGCCATAGACGGTCATTCCTCCTTTCTCGGTCATACTTAAGATTCCTACTGATTCGGTCCTTCACCTCTCGGCTACTATGACCTCTGCTGACTTCTGTGCGTTCAGCATTGCTTTATGCAATGGTTACCTCTTTCAAGGCGTACCGCACAGACCTCCCTGGGTACCACACGTTTCTTCCTCTCCATCCATCTGCCTCATTTATCACGCAGGATTCCGTGTAGTTATTGGGCTTTGACTTGGGTGGCAGTCTTACCCTCATGCATAACCTTATATGAGATTTCTGTTCGTCAGACCAGAGATTTGCCCGGGGTTAGTCTGTTCCCACATCCGGCTTCCTTCAGATTCCACCTCACGATGGACACCCTTGCCTTCGGCTATATCCTTCCCACTACCGGGCGGATTCGGGACTTTAACCCGTTAGAAACGTGCGCCGCCAGGCGCACCACGCAAAAAAACGGAAAGGAAACCGTAGTTACTGTTTTCTTTCCGTTTTTTACTATAATTTCTTTTTTTAATTTTACACAACTTCTCGTTTTTCACACATATAAAGCGGACATCCGCATTCGCTTTGCAACCTGTCAGTGGGAGCTGTACCGTACGGAATTTTCAGTTCAGAAAATTCCTACCTGTGAACAGTTACTACAATTCTACCATATGTTTTGTGAAAAAGTATTTCGCGGCTCCAACAGCTGACGCTTCTTTCTTATACGAACAATTTTTCAAGTATGAAACATCGTGCTCAAAGCCATTATATGCCATCACTTTTTCTCCCAGTGGTATCATATAATCTGACAATACACCTCCCACATCACCTCCTAGTATGATATCCATATCATATGCCATCCGCAGATTTGATATCAAAACAGCAAGATGATCCAGATACTCATTCCATTTCTGCAAAATTTTTTCATTACCACTTTCAATTTTTTCCATAAATGCATCCAGTGACTGCCTGTTATCTTTTGTCAGTACACTTGCAGCACAATATGCATCTGCACATCCTGATTTACCACAATAACACTTTCTTCCACCGGGAACGAGTATCATGTGACCAAACTCCCCTGCTTTCTGGTTCTGCCCTCGAAACAGCTTTCCATCTATGCAGAATGCACCTCCTAATGTGTGGTTCAAAGACAGATATATCGCATTTGGATACTTTTGCTTTTTTTCTGCAAGCATTGCAGCATTAGCATCGTTTTCAAAATATGCTGGAATTTCCAGAGCCTGCTCTAAAAAGCGCAGACTATAATTCTCTATACCTAAAGCATGGGATTTTAAAACAATCCGTTCTTTCTGATCAATAATTCCTGGAATCGCCACTCCAATCCCAAGTAGCGTGTCCTTCGCTACTTCGCCTTCCAGAAAAGTTTTGACCTTTTGTGCCACCTCTGTACAATAAGATAATTCAGCCGTAAATTTTAAACGGATGCGATCTTTTTTTATAATCTCATCTCCAAGATTTACTAATACCATTTCTATATGATTCGCTGTAATCAAAATTCCCATTGCATGACAGTATGACTTATTAATCCCTATACTTTTTGCCTTCCTTCCACCGGTTGAAGCATATTCCCCAGTTTCTTCCAACACCCTTTTTTCTAACAAGTCATTCACATTTGCTAACACAGTCGGCATACTCAAGTTTAACTCTTTTGCGATTTCTGCCTTGGATGTAACATGATTGTTTAGAACATAATTAATTATTTTTTTTCTTGTTATATTTTTTTTATCTTTATTTTCCGTTTTCTTACCCTCTTTTATTAAATATATTATAAAAGAATTATATGCTTTTTTATTCTTCTTGTAAAGTAATGTTCTATAATAAAAATTTGCTGCATTCAGAAATAGTTACTGTTCCCTCCGATTTTCGTATGCTTATCTCACAGCAAAGCAGTACCACACCGGTACAGCCTGCTGAATCAATCAATACGAAAACGGAGGTATTTTTTATGCGAGAACTCAGAAACACAAAAATCATCGCTGTAGATCATGGCTATGGCAATATGAAAACAGCAAACACCGTCACGCCAACCGGAATCAAAGCCTATGAAACAGAACCACTCTTCTGCATCATTCCATATTTCCCATGAAGAATGTTGTAAATTAGTACTATCCACAACGATAACAGGTAATTTAATTATTCGTATTTTTTCCCAATAATGTAAATCGAAACTACCATACCACCTAATATCATAATTAAGAAAATTTTATTCAAAATATCCCATAAAGCTATATTGAAACAATTGATTATTATAATACCTGCAAGAGGATATAGAACAACCGTTGCAAGTGTCCATATTTTTAAAGTTGTGCAGATGTATATCCAATTTTCATTGTTAAAAGATAAACCAACTAGATGTATTCTAAAAATTCCTTGTGAAACATAATTTATCTTATTGGCATCATAATATGTTGGTAATATGTCTTTTGCAAAGAAACAAAACCATGCACCAAATAAAAGCATTCCCCCTGTAACCAGCAATATATCCCCTTTCATCTCAGCTAACGAACTTTCAGATACAACTAACATAATAATTTCTGTAATAGATATAAAAAAACATAACAAATATGCTAATATCCAGTTTTTTCTATGCTGGTGAATAGAATCCCTAACAGCCATATCGAGAGAGCCTACCACCAATTCCTCGATTTCTTTTTTTTCAATATTTTTCTGTGTATCTATTTTTTCTCCACGTAACAATTCTGTAACGGTAACATCTAATATATCAGCTATTGGTATGAGTAATACGACATTGGGCATACTAAGACCACGTTCCCATTTGCTAACTGTTTTATCTGATACATATAATTTTTCAGCCAAATCCTTTTGAGTTAAATTCTTTTCCTTTCTTAATTCGGTTACAAATAAACCGAATTTTTCATTACTAATCTGATACATATATCCACCTCCTGCACACATATTATAATGAGAGTGTGCATAAATCAATCGACCAGCAGTAGAATTGCAGAATATTAGCACATAATTCATCAAATAATCTCCCCATTATGATTATTTCTATAAAGTTATATTCGAATATTTTTTAAGCCATACTATGGAATAATTAAATCGTCAACTTATAACTATGACGGAAAAAACCAGCCTTCCGAAACTTAGAAAAGATCACTTTCTATAGAATTGTAATTTGCTTCTTTGGCCCCTTATAAACACAAAAGCTGAACAAACAGGATTTTTCGTCCTACTTGTTCAGCTCTTTGTTTACCTGTAAATCAGTTCTTTTAACACAATCTCTTCTGCTGCATTCCGGATATTATTTACAGCTCCAACCCACACCATCTGATCACGAGCTTTCAATTCTTCCGTAACGCCTTGCTTCTCCATCATCTGACGCACCAGAATATCCATCCTCTCCTGTGCTTCATCGTCCACAGCATTCAGATGTTCTGTTAATCTGTCTTCCAACATATACAGAGAATACATTGCCGGACGATGCTCCTTCAGATACGTTTTCCGAATCATTCCATATTTCCCATAATGCGGTTCTTCATCTGTACTGACAAGATTCGGATAGTAAATTCCGTCTGCTCCCAGTGTGTAGGTTCCACCTATTTTTTCAAATGTGCTTTTCATGTGTTATTCCTCCTTGAAATCAGCGATATTCTTAGATCATCGCAAAATATTTCAGGACAGCCTTGATAGCATACAAAATGGAAGTTATCTATTTCTCCTCTTCGTTAAGACCTAGTTCATTACATATTACTTGCTATCCCTGATACCTTATTCTTTCTACCAGCGTTTCCTTTTTCAGATTACTGCTTAAAACGAGGGAAAGCACAATCTGCAAAAGACTGACCAGCAAAATCATAGCAAGAATTGGTGTAATTGGAACATGATAGACATTCATTCCAAATATTCCATTATGCTTTGCATAGGCAAAGAGCGCATAGCCAAGTGGCAGACCAACGATAAGTGCTACACATATGGTGCCAACCGTAAAAATCAGTCCCTGTAACTGCAGGCATAAATTTAATTGTTTATTTGTCATACCCACAGCCTGTAATACACCATATTCCTGCTTCTTCGTGGTGATATTGATGATCATGGTGTTTGCCAGATTCATAAACCCAATGAGACCGACAATTGCCATGAACAGATAGCAGCCAAGCTTCATCATACGGCTTGCGTATTCTGCAGTTTGCAATTCTGCGTGATAGGTGTTCAGCTTGATATGAGAAGTATCGGAGAGCAGGTCATTCAGGCTTTGCTCTACAGATGCCACATCTTTTTTAGCACAATCCACCCACAGGTATCCATAAGATGTCCCTTTCGGATCTACAGAGCGGTATACTTCTTCCGGAATGACCAGATAAGTGTCCGCGCTTACAAAGGAGCCTGCGATTTTTCCATGATAGGTATAGGTTCCGCTTCCGTTATCAAAGTTGAATGTAATCGGTGCACCCGCAGAATACCCGTCAGCTTCCATCCACATGGACCAGCCAAAGAAAACATCCCCGTTTTTGACAGCCTGTGCATAGTCCATGGAACCGATATCGCCATCCCCGCGCATCATTTCAAAATCCTCTTGATTTACGATTGCAACCGGAAATTTTGTTCCGTTCAGATCTGCAGAGACGATTTCTCTCGTCAGTACATCCGTTACACCGGGGATGGATTTGATTTCTTTAATCAATGAATCATTCAGTGGGTTGTTCTGTAGGATTGTGTCCAGATTATTCTCCGAATAGGCTTCATCATAATTCTGGGAATAATCCAGCTGCAACTCAAATTGTCCATGGTTGATTGCAATCCGCGCCTCGTACTCCGGGTCAATATTTCCAACATAATTAGAGATAATTACAAACAATACACAGGAAAGCCCCATGGTAAGAATCGTAGCAATGGTTCTTTTCGGATTGCCTGTCACATTTGCCATTGCCATGGAGAAAACGGTGACATCTTTTCTGCCTTTTCGTCTGCCCTGTTTTTGCGTTTTGGAGCCGTCAAGATACCGTGTCGCTTCGATTGGTGAAATCCGGGAAACAATTTTCATGGGTTTGCGCAGAGCCAAAACGACCGTAAGAAACGATACAAAAATGCAGATGAGCATAATTGTTAGTGAAAACAGAGGCACCTGATGGTTCTTGATTCCGGACGATACCAGATTTCCCTGCTCCACCAGCCAGTTGAAACTGACTTTTGCAATCAGGAAACCAAACAGCAGCCCCAGCGGTATCGAAAGAACCGCCAGAAGAATGCCCTCACGAAAGATCAACTGCTTCATCTGCTTTCTGGTTGCACCCAGCGCCTTGATTTTTCCGTACTCCTGAACCTTCTGGGCGATCCCGACCTGGAAGATATTATAAATGACCACAACGGAAAACAGCACGATTCCGAGGATCAGGGTTCCACAAACCACAATCATTTCATAGCTCGGCTGCAATACCCACTGCAGGTAGAGGTCATTGATGATCACGTTTTTCTGGTCAATGCCGCAGAAATCCGCGATTTCTTTTATAACAGGCGCAACATTATTCATAGATACATTTGCAGAATCGCTCAAGGTAAAATAGATATTATATTGCCTGTCACCCTCCGCAACACGCTCATTATAAAAATCCTGCGAACCGAATACAACATAGGAAGCCTCGATGGTATATTCATCCCGGTCATATAAAATCCCGCTGACAGTAAATTCCACCGGTGCGTATTCCGACTGCATGCCGGAACGGTACTCCAATGTTACGATGTCTCCGACCTTTACATCATGGTATCCCACTGCATCAAAGAAAGCGCGTCCTGCGGCAATTTCCTGCGCCTTTTCCGGATAGGTACCTTCCTTCAACACATATTCCTGATTATAGGGAAGCATTTTCCTGACCGTTTCATCCGCACTGACAAAGCCGCCATTTTCATTTCCTTTCAGGATGCCCTCCGTACACATGATGCCGATATCAGATATCTCAGCTCTGCGTTCCACTTCTTTTAATTGCGTACCATCTGCGGCGATAAACAGGCCATAATTGCTTCCATATGAGCTTGCCGCCTGACTTTTCTGCAAACGGATCATTCCATTTCCCACAGTACTGATAATCACAAGCAGCATCGTAGTCAGACATATGGACATCATAATCAGTATACTTCTTGTCTTGTTCTTTTTGGCATTGCTATATGCAATCCTGCTTATTGTCTTCATCTGAAATCCACCACCTGTCCGTCCTCAATCACCAGAATACGGT
>NZ_JBCPGE010000082.1:0-7976 GCF_040914025.1 Ruminococcus sp. RTP21484sp1_RTP21281st1_A8_RTP21281_210402 | reverse complement strand
TCATCTTAAGAATCCTGCGTTGCAGGATTCTTACCGCTTTTTAGTCAGGATTGCGAACTTGTTTCGCAATTACCTATCCGAATATAGTATTGCTATACGCCTTTTTTGCGTCCTTGCAATTTAACTATAGAGATTTTGGAAAATCTGTGTCAATAGGATTTTAGAAATAATTATTTTTCTTCGTAATCTTCGCAAACCAGTTTCAATACACGCTCACTTTCCCCTTCGTAACCCCACAATATACTTCCTACGGCTTCAAAAGCCTGTTCACGCCAACGGAAATACGTAGTCCTGTGGACTCTTGCATATTGCGGAAAATGTGGTTCCAGCTTATCCAGGATTTCATCAATGTTTTCTGGTTTCGTTGATGATAGATAGCTATAATAAAGTACCCAATAGTAACGCTCTCCCTGTGGGTGATATCTTCTCATAAGATCTACAGCCTCATCAATCAAACGCAAATATTGGTTTGATCGGTTGATGGCCTCTACGCGCTCTTTTTCAGATGCTAAATCTCTTTCCACGTCCATTCCAGCTTGATATATACTATCTAAAAATTCATCAACATCGGTTCCATACTCCATATGGAATCGTCGCTTAACCTGATTAATTTTTATTTGCATCTGCCAGTTTACCGCCCGGTAAATTTTAAAAAGTTTTATTACATCATGATAGGCAGTATTTTCTTCCCCCTTATATTCCTTCGAAATTACTCCTGATCTTCCCCTTGCCACAGCTCTGTCTCATCCTTTCTCTTTTCATTTAATTTTCTAAACGCCTTCTCCATTTCGTCGTCCATTTTTCCAGCTCTAACAAGGCAGCAATACATGAGTATAATTACCACTGCCAGCAGGATCCAGAAAAAAAGCCAAAAATGCCACATTTTTGATTCCTCCGTTTCTAATTTTATGGAGTGGTACTATACTCTCCTATTATAAATAATGGAATTACTTGTCGAAATGTGTAAAAAAATGGAAAAAAAATGCGATTTTTTTAAGATTTTTTTGATTTGAAATAAGAACCACATTGAAATACAATCGCACCAATAATGCATCTTCTCTTTTTCTAAAAACAAAGCCCAATAATATCTGGGCTAAAAATTGTCCCAAACACTAAAATAAGCCCATAAGTTATCAAATAACCCATGGACTTATTCATGTATTTTTATTCATCAAAATTTATAAAAAATATTCATTTACACACCTTTTACATTCTTATTTTGATACCCCATTTTCACACCTCTAGTACTCCATTTTTACTCCATTTTCGTAATAAATAGCGTGAAATTATAATAATTTACGTGAAATGCGCAACTCTCTTAACCCCTGGAAATACTGGAAAAATCAGGTGTTCCGTACAGGTCGTATGGGGTGCTCTGATAGACGTAATAATTCAGCCAGTTTGTATACAGATTGTTGGCATGGGCTCTCCACATCAGAAGCGGACCGTTTTCAGGGTTGTTGTCGCGGTAGTAGTTTTCAGGCATTTCAATAGGGAGATCTTTGCCAAGATCGCGTTTGTACTCGCCGTCCAGGGTGACACGGTCGTATTCCGGGTGACCCATTACAAAAATCTTGCGGCCGTCTTCTGCCATGGCAAGAAAAAGACCTGCTTCGTCGGATTCTGCAAGGACAGTAAGGTCTTTGCAGGCGTGTACAGCTTCAATAGGAACTTCTGTATGTCGGGAATGCGGTGCCAGAAATATATCATCGAACCCTCTGACCAGCGGAATTTTGCGGTTCATTACCTTGTGCCAGAAAAGGCCAAACATTTTTTTATCCAGCTTACGTTTCTTCAGTCCATAAAAATGGTAGAGCGCAGCCTGAGCAGCCCAGCACAGGAAAATAGTGGATGTCACATGGGTCTCGGACCAGTCCATGATCTGGGTAACTTCCTCCCAGTAATCAACCTCTTCAAACTCCATCTGCTCCACCGGTGCTCCTGTAATGATCATTCCATCAAACTTCTTATCTTTCAGTTCAGAAAAAGTCTGATAAAATTTGTTCAGATGACTCCTGGAAGTGTTTTTCGCCTGATGGGACTCCACTGCCATAAAGCTTACGTCAACCTGCAGAGGAGTATTGGAAAGGGAGCGAAGAAGCTGAAGCTCGGTTTCCTCTTTCAGTGGCATTAAATTTAAGATCAGAATATAAATCGGACGGATATCCTGGTGCATAGCACGGTTCTCATCCATAACAAACAGGTTTTCTTTTTCCAGAATCTCCTTTACCGGGAGATCACTTTGTATTTTAATTGGCATTGCAATTTCCTCCTACTATTATACATACTTTTTGTCATTCCTTTCGCTTCGCTCAAGGCACAAGCAAGTTATGAAAAAGTTACTGTTCACTGGTAACGTTCCGCGAGGTGTTTTTTATAAACAAAGTTCACAGAAAACCCGAAAACCTCGTCACGAGATCATGGGATTGCATGATTTTTATGCATCGCAAAGGGGATTGCTGTAAACGAAGTAAGCCAAAAACACAGATTACCAAAAGGCATTCTGCAAAATATACCGCAAAGTACAACGTACAGATTACCCAAATTTTCTTTTAAATCCCCGCCAGCTCCAGGAAATCCTCCTCCGACAAAATCGGGATTCCCAGTTCCTGAGCCTTCTTGTTCTTGGAAGAAGCAGATGTTTTATCGTTATTAATCAGATAGTCTGTTTTCTTCGTTACAGAGCCGGTCACCTTACCGCCGCGGGCTTCGATAAATTCCTTTGCCTCAGAACGGTTGGAAAAATGCTCCACACTGCCTGTAATAACAAAGGTTTTCCCTGCAAAAACCTGTTCTGCTGAAGTCTCCTCATGAACCAGATGAAGATGACTGAGCAGATGATCCAGCTTCCGATTGTTCTCTGCGCTCTTAAAATAATCAGCCAGACTTCCGGCGATTACCGGACCGATTCCTTCAATCGAGCTGATCTCTTCTTCATCTGCATGGCGGATTTTCTCTATATCATCGTCAAAATATTTACAGATCACCTTGGCATTTGCAAGACCGATACCTGTAATCCCAAGACTGTAGATCACCTTGGCAAGAGTGGTCTCTTTCGCCTTCTCCAGACTCACCATCAGATTATCAAAGGATTTCTGACCAAATCCTTCCATTTCTACGATCTGATCTTTATATCTTCCAATTTCAAAAATATCACCAAAATTATGAATAAATCCCATTGCAATAAACTTCTCCAGAGTTGCCTCTGAAAGTCCGTCAATATTCATGGCATCACGGCTGGTAAAAAGGCTGAAGGACTTAATCTTCTTGGCAACACAGTCCGGATTCATGCAGTATAATGTCTCCACATCGTTTTCCTTGCGGATACGCGCCTCCTGACCACAAACCGGACATTTATCCGGAATTACCAGATTGCTGCTTCTTGTAAGATTCTCTGCAATCTGGGGAATGATCATATTGGCTTTGTACACCTTAATGGTATCTCCAATTCCAAGCTGCAGTTCCTTCACAATGCTGATATTATGCACGCTGGCGCGGCTTACTGTAGTACCTTCCAGCTCCACTGGTTCAAAAATTGCAACCGGATTAATCAGTCCGGTTCTGGACGGACTCCATTCCATATCCAACAGCCTGGTTTCCCGCATTTCATCCGCCCATTTAAAAGCAAAGGAATTTCGTGGAAATTTCGCAGTACTTCCCAGAGACTCCCCATAGGCGATGTCATCGTAGGTCACAACCAGTCCGTCTGATGGAAAATCGTTGTTTACAATTGTCTTGGAAAAATAATCCATGGCTTCATCCAGGCTTACAGAGGTAACCACCTTATACTCCACCACCTCAAAGCCCTGTTTCTTCAACCAGATAAACTGCTGCTCCCTGGAATTGGAAAAATCCACATTCTGGGCACTTACCAGAGCAAAGGCATAAAAACGCACATTTCGTTTCGCCGTGATCTCGTTATTCAGCTGACGCACGGAACCACTGCAAAGATTCCGCGGGTTCTTATATTTGGCATCTGCATCGCCTATAGTCTCGTTGATCCGCTCGAACTCAGAATAAGTGATAATCGCCTCACCCCGAAGCACCAGCTGACCTTTATAAGGGATGCGAAGAGGGATATTCTTAAACACCCTGGCATTGTTGGTAATAACCTCACCAACAATTCCATTCCCCCTTGTTACTGCTTTCACAAGCTCACCGTTCTCATAAGTAAGAACAATGGTCAGACCGTCCAGCTTCCAGGATAAAAGGCATTTGTGATTCCCTATAAATCCACGGAGCACTTCCCTGTCTTTTGTCTTATCAAGGGATAGCATGGGGCTTGGATGTTCTTCCTTCGGAAGTTCATTAACTGCCTCGTATCCTACGCGGACAGTAGGACTATTTGTGAGTACAGTGCCGGTTTCTTTTTCCAGCTGCTCCAGCTGGTCGTACAGGCTGTCGTACTCCTGATTGCTCATGATTTCCCTGTCTTCCTGGTAATATGCCTTCGCGGCCTGATCCAGCTTTTCTACCAGTTCTTTCATTCGCTGTAGAGAATTTTCCATGATGTCCTCCTGTTTTACTGTTATAATTACTGCAAGCAGACTTCCTCTGTGAAACAGACTGCCTTTTTTCTGAAATAGTGCGGGAAGCAGCTGGCTTATTTTGCCTTTTTTCTTCTGGAATTGAAGAAAAGGGAATGCTGTCTCTTCCCTGTTTTTTGGAAAATACAGGCACACTGTCCTGCCTTCTGGCTGCGGGAAGCTGGGAGGAATCTGCAATTCCACGTTCCAGCTTCTTCCACTCCTCCTGGGTGGCTTCTCTGTACTCGCCCTCTTTCAAGCCATCTATTGTCAGTTCCATGATTCGTACGCGCTTCAGACTAAGCACCTGATATCCCAGATATTCACACATTCGGCGGATCTGCCGGTTCAATCCCTGGGTAAGAATAATCCGAAAAGAATTTCTCCCTGTTTTTTCCACAAAACACGGACGGGTAATGGTATCCAGAATAGGAATTCCAGATGACATTTTTTTCACAAAGTCACTGTCAACTGGCTTATTTACAGTTACCAGATATTCCTTCTCGTGGTAGTTCCCCGCACGCATGATCTTATTAACCAGGTCTCCCTGGTTTGTTAAAAGCAAAAGCCCTTCGGATTCCTTATCAAGACGTCCTATGGGATAAATTCGAACCGGATAATTCAGATACTCCGTAACTGTAGTCTCCTGGCGCTGTTTTTTTGTGCTGCACACCACACCTCGGGGCTTGTGAAATAAAAGTAGAACTTTTTCTTCTACTTTTTTCACAGGCTTACCATCCACAAATACAACTGTATCTGCTGTAATCCTTTCTCCCGGTTCTGCCTTATGACCTTCCACAGTCACCCGTCCGTTCCGGATCAGGCTGTCAGCCTCACGTCTTGAACAGAATCCCGCTTCGCTTAAGTATTTGTTGATTCTGATTTTTTCGTCCATTTTTCCATTATATAGTTTTTCCCGGGCATATGCAAGGCAAACCTTGCTCCAAGCTCTAGAGCCTGTTTGAAAAATCATTCCCGCAATCTGCACGCTCCACTTTGTGGGAGATTTTGCCCGAATTCAGTTGCCGTAGCCCGCTACGGCGCCTTCATCCGGACAAAATCTCCCACAAATTGTGACGCACATCTTGCAGAAAGCCTTTTTCAAACACGCTCTAGAGCGAATATTAAACGGCCAACAGAGAAGATAGAAGCATGCAAAAAAGCCAGGACAATTTCCCCGCCAATACTCTGCAGACACTGTAAATTCTTTCACACTGCCGCAGGCATTACACAGGAAAATCCATCCCGGCTTCCACATTCTTTTCTTATTTTTCCAATAAGAAAAACCTCTTTATTCCGTTTTCAGATCTGAAAACTTCATTTTCACAACACACATAGCTCCCATCATCAGTGCTACACCGATGATCAGGCACAGTGGGCTCTGGATAAAGCCGGCGAAAATGTAAGTTACAAAGGATACCACTGCTGCCACAATGGCATAAGGCAGCTGGGTTGACACATGATTTACATGATCACACTGAGCTCCCGCGGAGGCCATAATCGTCGTATCCGAAATCGGAGAACAATGGTCACCGCAAACAGCACCAGCCATACAGGCAGAGATGGAAATAATCATCAAGTCTCCCGGTGTGTTTTCAAATACATGAACAACAATCGGGATCAGAATACCGAAGGTTCCCCATGAAGTACCAGTAGCAAATGCCAGGAAGCAGGCTACCAGGAATATAATAGCCGGAAGCATATTTACCAGTCCTTCTGCAGAAGACTTCACCATTTCCGCAACAAACTCAGCAGCTCCCAGACTGTCCGTCATACTCTTTAAGGTCCATGCAAAAGTGAGGATCAAGATTGCCGGTACCATGGACTTAAAGCCCTCCGGAATGCATGCCATACAATCGCGGAAGGACAGCACTCTGCGCACCATATAAAGAAGAATGGTAATCACCAGACCGAAAAAGCTTCCAAGCACCAGTCCGACAGAAGCATCACTCTGGGAAAAAGCAGTTACAAAATCTGTACCGCTGAAAAATCCTCCAGTATAGATCATACCGATTACACAGCAGATAACCAAAGAGATGATAGGGATCAGAAGATCCATAACCTTTCCTCTTGGATTCACCGGTCCATCACCTTCGCCAGAAGCATAAGGACGGGCTGCTGTGGTAAACAGATCCCCTTTTAACGCATTGGACTCATGCACACCCATAGCACCAAACTCTTCTTTCATCAAAACCATGGATACCATCATTACAATCGTAAGAAGTGCATAATAGTTATAGGGAATAGCTCTTACAAACACGGACATTCCATCCTCTCCCGGAACAAAACCGCTGACAGCAGCTGCCCAGGATGAGATTGGTGCAATGATACATACCGGCGCAGCTGTGGCATCGATCAGGTATGCCAGCTTCGCGCGTGATACATTGTGCTGATCTGTGATTGGTCTCATAACACTGCCTACCGTCAGACAGTTGAAATAATCATCAATAAAAATCAGCACTCCAAGCAAAATGGTTGCCAGCTCTGCCCCAACTCTTGTCTTGATGTGTTTGCCTGCCCAGCGTCCAAAAGCGGCTGAGCCTCCAGCCCGGTTCATCAGGCAGACCATAGTTCCAAGAATTACCAAGAACACCAGAATACCTACGTTACTGCCGGATGATAACACACTGATCATTCCGCCTGAAAAAATATGGTTAACCGTTCCCTCAAAATTACCGCCAGAGTACAGAAGTGCTCCAACTAAAATTCCAAGAAACAAGGAACTGTAAACCTCTTTTGTGATCAATGCCAGAACGATTGCCACAACTGGCGGTATCAATGACCAGAAAGTAGCGTACACAGCAGGTGTGCCGGCCTCCTCTTCTGCCGCTGCCAGAATAGTCACCGGACATGCCAGGACAAACATCATAACAGCTGCAAAAAGAACAGACAACTTTTTACAATTGTACTTCATTATCGATTTCCTCCCTCTTTTTTCCTGAATACCAGATGACCAGTCACAAACCGGTCAGAGCGTTTTCTTAAAAGCCTCCTCTTCTTTAACGCAAAAAGCCATGAATGCACTCCCATTATGGGGACACATTCATGGCATTTATTCTTCACAGGATCTATACCTTAGATAGCGCTCCACAACAGTGACAGTCTGCCGCATATTCTGCGTCAGCCCAGAACTTCTCTCCTGGCTGAGAAAAAAATCCTTCGGCAGTCTCCCCTTTCATTCCAGCCAGTCTGCCATACGACCCAGAGCCTGTATCTGCGTATGCCCATACTCTGCACACAACCAGTCTCTGCAGCTGAAATTACTGATGAAGCCTGCGCCTCTATCATAACTTCCCATATTCAGTTTATTCACAAACTAAATGTATCAGCTTTTTCCTGTAAATGCAACCCTTTTATTCACAATATTTGAAAATATATGAACCATTTATGATAATGTCCTAATATACCACAAAGGAAAATGTCCCAATGTAGTATAATGCTTCCATCAAC
>NZ_JBCPGE010000081.1:0-9188 GCF_040914025.1 Ruminococcus sp. RTP21484sp1_RTP21281st1_A8_RTP21281_210402 | reverse complement strand
GGCGCCCTCATCCGAGCGAAATCTCCCACAAATTGTGACGCACATCTTGCAGAAAGCCTTTTTCAAACACGCTCTAGGAAGAGATGAATAGGATTGCAAAACCGGCATAGTATGATAAAATAATAGAAAAAAATTAAAAATAATCTGATTATAAGGTTCTTAGGAAGCCTGTTTTCCAGGCTGGTTATTACTAAGAAGTTACTAAATTTGGATAAGAAAATATACGAATTTATGCTGTGATATACAGGAAAATGACAGGATTGAAGATTATCGGAAAATGCCTGTAAACAGCGTGAATACAGCATTTCAAGGAGTTTTAAGCAATGATAAGAGTGTTATTTGTCTGCCACGGCAATATCTGCCGCAGCCCAATTTCTGAATTCGTTATGAAGGATATGGTTACGAAACGAGGCATCAAGGCTAAATTTTACATTGCGTCTGCAGCCACTAGTACAGAGGAAATCTGGAATGGAATCGGGAATCCGGTTTATCCGCCGGCAAAGCGGGAATTGGCAAAGCATGGGATTTCCTGCGAGGGGAAAAGAGCGGTACAGATCACCAAAGCAGATTATGGAAAATATGATTATATTCTGGGAATGGAAGAGAGAAACATTCGGAATATCTTGCGAATTGTAGGAAAGGATCCGGAAGGGAAAGTGAAGCTCTTACTGGATTATTCAGATAATCCCAGAGATATTGCTGATCCGTGGTATACGCGGGATTTTGAATCTACTTATAGAGATGTAGTAGAAGGCTGCGAAGGATTTCTTGCGTATCTGGAGAAAAATGAGAAGATATAGGTTGGAAGAGTATACGCAATATGATAAACGTAATGATGAAATAAAAATAGTAAAAACAAAAAAAACAATGCAAAAATGTGCGTTTTGAATATTTTCTATTCCCTATTCTAGTGACAATTTATTCAACAGGACTACAATAACCTCAATCTAAGAATTTCGCAATGACGCTCTAATGCAATAAAAATATCATTAGAAAACACGTCTCATAAAATGTCAGAGGCGTGTTTTCTATATGATAAAACTTTAACAAAAATACAAAAAAACGGAAAATTGTGTTGATTTTATCACTCAGATATGTATAATATAGGATAAGGAAAAAGGGAATCGATCCGGTTCCATTCCTTTGGTTTTGTACCATAGAGGCTGTGACCGCAAGTAATATTCTTTGATATGTATTACGGTGAGATGCGGACTGAAGCTATAAATCTGCATTCGCAGATGAATTCCATTTTAGAGAAAAGAGGTTAAGTGTAAGATGGCAAAAATCGATTTAACAAAGTATGGTATTACCGGAACTACAGAAATTGTTTACAACCCCTCTTATGAAATGTTATTTGAAGAGGAGACCAAACCAGGTCTTGAGGGCTTTGAAAAAGGACGGGTCAGCGAGCTTGGCGCTGTTAACGTTATGACAGGTATTTATACCGGACGTTCTCCTAAAGACAAATATATCGTAATGGATGAGAATTCTAAAGACACCGTATGGTGGACATCTGACGAATATAAGAATGATAACCATCCTGCATCACAGGAAGCATGGGAAGCAGTGAAAGAGATCGCTAAGAAAGAGCTCTCCGACAAGAGACTTTTCGTAGTTGATGCATTCTGCGGTGCTAACAAAGATACCCGTATGGCAATCCGTTTCATCGTTGAGGTTGCTTGGCAGGCACACTTTGTAACAAACATGTTCATCCAGCCTACAGAAGAAGAACTGAAAGACTTCGAGCCAGATTTCGTTGTTTACAACGCTTCCAAGGCTAAAGTAGAGAACTACAAAGAATTAGGTCTTAACTCTGAGACAGCTGTAATGTTCAACATTACAAGCCGTGAGCAGGTTATCGTCAATACATGGTATGGCGGAGAGATGAAGAAGGGTATGTTCTCCATGATGAACTACTATCTGCCACTTAAGGGCATCGCTTCCATGCACTGCTCTGCAAATACAGATATGAACGGTGAGAACACCGCTATCTTCTTCGGCCTTTCAGGAACAGGTAAGACTACACTTTCCACAGATCCTAAGAGACTCCTTATCGGTGATGATGAGCACGGCTGGGACGACAATGGAGTGTTCAACTTCGAGGGCGGCTGCTATGCTAAGGTTATCAACCTTGACAAGGATTCTGAGCCGGATATTTACAATGCAATCAAGAGAAATGCTCTTCTTGAGAACGTTACACTTGACGCAGAAGGAAAGATTGATTTCGCTGATAAGAGCGTTACAGAGAACACTCGTGTATCTTATCCGATCAACCACATTGAGAAAATCGTTCGCCCGATTTCTTCCGCACCGGCTGCTAAGAATGTTATCTTCCTTTCCGCAGATGCATTCGGAGTACTTCCTCCAGTATCTATCCTGACACCAGAGCAGACTCAGTACTACTTCCTGTCTGGATTCACAGCTAAACTTGCTGGTACAGAGCGTGGAATCACAGAGCCTACACCTACATTCTCAGCTTGCTTCGGACAGGCATTCCTTGAACTGCATCCGACAAAATACGCTGAAGAGCTGGTTAAGAAAATGGAGAAGAGCGGAGCAAAAGCATACCTGGTTAATACAGGATGGAATGGAACCGGAAAACGTATCTCCATCAAAGATACTCGTGGTATTATTGATGCAATCCTCAGCGGCGCTATCTTAACAGCACCGACTAAGAAGATTCCATTCTTTAACTTTGAGGTTCCTACAGAGCTTACAGGCGTTGACACAGGTATCCTTGATCCTCGTGACACATACGCTGATGCTTCTGAGTGGGAAGTTAAAGCAAAAGATCTTGCAGATCGTTTCGTTAAGAACTTCAAGAAATATGAAGGAAATGCAGCTGGTAAAGCACTTGTTGCAGCTGGTCCTCAGGCATAATCATTTAAGATTATTTATGGGTCTGCCGTATTTACGGCAGGCCCTTTGTTGTTTATACTGGAAATATTTATAAAATGTTTTCTATGAATAAAGAAAACAACCACCACAGCTTGTTGCTATTCACTGTTAACGTCCCGCGAGGCGTTTTTTTGGTGAACAAAGTTTAAAGCAAATACGAGAATTACAGCGCGAAATCATGTGAACATGATTTCTGTGCATCGCGAAGCGTGCTGCTTTGAAGGTTGTGAACAGTAATAACAGCTTTTATTGTAAGGGAAAATTGTCGATAGAAAATCCTTTACAAACACATTCATATCTTATATACTATCCATACAGCAACTCAAATGGAAGCCTTATCTATTTCTAAATATCTGCTTCCATCTTTTATTTCAAATACGGATCATTTGCAGTGCACAGCAAGGTCAGTATTCGTTAGGGCATTTCGCCCGTTTTTATCAAGAAAGGAATTATATATGAGCAGAGAGTATGAGGTATTTGTGGAGAGTCTGCGCCAATCTCTAATGGAACGGCTTGGACTTAATGAGAAACAGATTTACTTTGAAGAACGGGACGAAAATGGCATGACACCAAACGGCGACCGGCTGTTTGTAGAGTGCAATGCGTCTTCAGTGGGAAAAGAAGTCTGCGGAATTCACACGGAAGAGCTTTTTGAGGACTATGAGGATGGTGTTTCACTGGAACAGATTGCAAAAACAGTGGAAAGTGAAATACGTAAATTAAAAACAGCTGGATTTTTTGAGAAAACCAAAAATCTGAATAACTACGAAAAGGTGAAAAATGATCTTTTTATCCGGGCACTTAATGTAGAACGCCATGAACGGGAACTGTCGAAGGCAGTATACCGTGTAGTGGGCGATATTGCACTTGTGCTATACATGCAGGTGGGAAATTTGGATGGCCGGATCAGCAGCATGAAAATACGCACGGATAACATAAAAGAATGGGGAAAGGATGAAAAGACAGTTTTTGACGCAGCTCTTCTAAACACGTATTTTATTTCGCCGCCCAGAATTTTTTATTGGGAAAAACTGGTCTACAATCCAGATTATGATGGAGAATGCTTCATGGATCTGAACCATGAATTCTATCTGACAAGGGACAGCATCGGAAGCTGTCTGAGCACTGCAAGAAGGACAAACGGAGCCGTTGCAATATTCTTGCCAGGCGTGGCCAAAAGGCTTGCAGATCTGATGGATGCAGATTTCTATATGGTTTTTACGAGCATTCATGAGGTGATGATCCACAACGCTGATCATTCCTATCCGGAGGATCTTGAAAATGTTTTGAGAGAAACTTTGCGGGAGGCAACTCCGGAAGAAGATTTTCTCACGGACAAAATATACAGATATTGTAGAGAGACCGGAGATTTTCTGATGTATAAAGGCACCGTATTTATTGATTTAAACAAGTTGAAATCTGACAGTGAAGAGAACGGATAAACAGATAGAAACAAGTGTAGTTACGTCATTTTCGGACTTTTTGTACAATGGGTGTTTTCGGCAGAAATTTTGATTGCAAAAAAGAACTGCAGTCAGACTGTAAACCAATCTGCTGCAGTTTCTAAAAACCAAATTATGAATTTCTATCCGAGAATTGCGGAGTCGTTGGAGAACTCTTCTCCGCTGGCTTCCTCAAATTTATCAAGAAGCTGTTTTACGGTAAGCTTTTTCTTTTCTTCTCCTTGGATATCAAGAATGATTTTTCCGTTCATCATCATGATCAGGCGGTTGCCGTGAGCAATGGCGTCCTTCATGTTATGTGTGATCATCAGTGTAGTAAGGTGATCGCGGTTGACAATCCTGTCTGTGATATCCAGCACCTTGGCAGCTGTTTTGGGGTCAAGGGCTGCGGTATGCTCATCAAGAAGGAGAAGCTTTGGCTTCTGAAGGGTTGCCATGAGAAGCGTAAGTGCCTGTCTCTGACCTCCGGAAAGAAGACCCACCTTAGAGGTAAGACGATCTTCAAGACCAAGATTCAGAATCTTCAGAAGCTCTTTGTACTCTTCTCGTTCGGCTTTTGTAATACCAGAACGAAGAAATCTTGTTTTTCCGCGGCGTTTTGCAAGGGCAAGATTTTCTTCAATACCCATGGTAGCAGCAGTTCCGGTCATGGGATCCTGGAATACACGTCCCAGATAAGCTGCTCGCTTGTACTCGGAAAGTTTGGTGACATCTGTTCCGTCAATGATGATCTGTCCCTCGTCTACTGGCCATACACCGGCAACTGCGTTCAGCATTGTGGATTTTCCGGCACCGTTGCCGCCGATGACAGTAACAAAGTCGCCTTCATTTAATTTCAGGGAAAGTCCGTTCAGAGCCACCTTTTCGTTGATGGTTCCTGGATTAAAGGTTTTATATATGTTTTTGATCTCAAGCATTGTTCTTACCTCCGCGTTTTGCTGGTTTTGCGAAATATTTTCCCTTCCAGTAAGGTACTGCCAGGAATACAGCTACTACAAGTGCAGACAGCATTTTCAGAAGGTCAGTGTCGATACCCATCCAGATAACAGTCTGGAGAACCAGATAGTAGAGAATGGAACCAAATGCTACGGCCAGAAGACGGAGCGCGAAATTGCGGAAAATACGGCTGAAAATCGCTTCGCCGATAATAACAGCAGCAAGTCCGATTACGATAGCACCACGTCCCATATTGACGTCTGCAAATCCCTGATACTGTGCAAGCAAGGCGCTGGAAAGAGCAACAAGTCCGTTGGAAATCATAAGTCCAAGTACTTTGCAAAAATCAGTGTTGATACCCTGTGCACGGGACATGTTTGGATTGCATCCGGTAGCCCGGAGGGAACATCCAAGCTCTGTTCCGAAAAACCAGTAAAGAACTGCGATGATCACAACAATAAATAAAGCGACGATAAGAATTGTGTTCTGAGTGATCGGTACATTTTTTATACGGCGTAAGGAAATCAGGATCGGGTATTTATCAACGTTGATAGCCTGGTTTGCTTTTCCCATGATTTTCAGGTTAACAGAGTACAGGGAAAGCTGTGTCAGGATTCCAGCAAGGATGGCCGGGATTCCCATAAAGGTATGGAAAATACCGGTAACAAGACCAGCTGTCATACCAGCCAAAGTGGCAACTAAAAGAGATACCCATACGTTATGTCCGCTGGTCATCATCATGACGCAGACAGCACCTCCGGTACACATGGTACCGTCTACGGTCAGATCGGCGATGTCAAGGACACGGAATGTAAGATATACGCCAATAGCCATAATACCCCAGATCAGACCCTGGGCAGCGGCACCCGGAAGTGCCATGATTAAGTTTGCAATTTGCATGTCTTTATCCTCCTGCATGCGTGATTTGTTTGCTGGAGCGTGTTTGAAAAAACATTTTCGCAATTTGTACGCCCCACTGTGCGGTATATTTTGCCTGAATTCGGTTGTCGTAGCCCGTTACGACGACCTCACCCGGACAAAATCTCCCACAAATTGTGACACACATCTTGCAGAAAGCCTTTTACAAATACACTCTGGTGTTCACTGTGTGAACATCAACATTTGTTTTGTGGACAAATGTTTGAAAAAGACAGTTACTGGAATCTTTATAGTGTTTTGTATGTGGAGTAACTGGCTTTTTGTTATTTGCGTAAACAGAAATATTCATTTTGGAAGAAATGCTATTTTATGCATAATTATGCATAAAATATACTTAAAAATACATTCCTTCAGAAACGACACAAACAGCGAGAGAGGCTTCCCTTCCCGCTGTCTGTGTTGATTACTGTCAGAGTCTTTTGACAAGCTCTAAAAGCAACTGAATGTCTAAATTAACTGTCAAACAAATATGAAAATTTTTATTGTGCATTACTGCATATGTTATAAACCAGTAATTATTCTGCGTCAGCACCGATTGCAACATAGTCATCCGGAACTTCAATTCCCAGCTCAGCACAGATGTCTGCATTGTATTCTTTTGTGAAGTTTGGTGCATATTCGATTGGCATTGTAGAGATATCTTCACCATCTTTCAGAATTTTAACTGCCATTTCACCAGTTGCTTTTCCAAGATCATAGTAGCTGATGGAAAGTGTAGCAACACCGCATCCGGAGCAGATTCCTTCTTCACCTGCGATTACCGGAACCTTTGCCGGAAGGCAGATGTTGTTGATCAGCTCTGTGTTGGAAGCTGCTGTGTTATCGGTAGGAACATAGATAACGTCACTGTCTGCAACTGCATTTGTTACAACAGAAGAAATATCGTTGGAGTCAGAGAATGCGTAATATTCGCAAGTGTATCCAAGATCTTCAAGAGCTGCCTTCACCGTATCAACCTGATACTGGGAGTTTGGTTCTGCGGAGCAGTACAGAAGTCCTACAGTCTTAGCATCCGGGAAAAGTTCATTCAGCATTGCTGCCTGCTGGTCGAGAGGAGCAAGGTCTGAAGTACCGGAAATGTTGCCGCCTACAGTACCATCAAAATCTGTAAGGTCAAGAGCTACGCCATACTCTGTAACTGCAGTTCCAAGAATCGGGATATCGCTTGTTCCGGCAGCTGCTGCCTGAAGAGAAGCAGTAGCATTTGCAAGGATAAGGTCTACGTTACTGGATACGAAATTGTTGATGATCGTACTACATGTTGCGGAATCACCCTGTGCATTCTGCTCATCAAATGTTACGTTTTCTTCGCCAAGACCTTCTTTTACTGCATCTTCAAATCCCTGTGTTGCTGCATCCAGTGCTTCGTGCTGAACTAACTGGCAGATACCAATGTTGTATGTTTTCTGCTCTTCAGCGTGTACGGTTACTGTACCTGCAAGACCTGCTACCATAGCTCCGGTCAGAATTACTGACAAAACCTTTCTTTTCATATTTTATTTCCTCCTTAAAAAGTGTTTTCGTGTTTTAAAGTGCTTTTTCTGCTTTAAAGTATTGCCTGCACAAAATAATACCGCTTTAAAGCGTAAAAGTCAAGTCGCTTTTGTAATTTTTTCACATATCCTAATAGAGAAATAGTATTTGAAAAGGAAATTTTGACATGCCATATTCTATTATGATTGACGCCGGGCATGGAGGTTGTAGATAACGCAAGTGATGAAAACAACGAAAATACAAGGAGAAAGGCAACTGTTGTACCTATTAAAATAGAATATGTGTGAGAGGACAAGCCTTTCAATAATGTAGACGTTCAGAAATGAGCGTCTATTTTTATACCCAAAATGAAAGGAGCATTAGATTTATGAAAAAGATGTTAAAACGATTGTGTACGGGCTTCTTAGCTCTTGCAACTGTCGTTACTGCTTTACCGACTACACCCGTTCATGCAGAAAGTAAGCAATACTGGACGGAAAGTGCAGAGCGTGTCGGTATCATTGAAAAAGTAATGAATGACGGTTCTATCGGTTCGACATTCAATGAGGGCTATATGAAAGTCGAGGGCGAAACTGCCTATTGTATCGACATCAACACAGATTTTAAGAATGGCTACAAGACCAGAGCTGACGCAAGCTCACGCATGAGTGCCGACCAGATTTCAGATGTGGCGTTATCCTTAGAGTATGTCAAACAGTATGGCGAAGCTCACAAGGAACTGAACTACAAGCAAGTCTATCTGCTGGAACAATGTGTCGTCTGGCAGAGATTGAGCGTACATCTTGGCTGGCAATGTGATAACGTGCGAGCTTCTTATGATGAAATTCCAAAGGCAACGCAGGACGAAGTTTTCGCTGGTGCAAAAGCCTTTGTCAAAGAGAATAAAGGACGCTATGAATGTGGCGGTTATATCTACTCTGGCGAGGGGCAGGAATTGGGACAATTTTGGGCGAAGCTGAATGTCGGAAATGCAAAACTGCAAAAGGTTTCCAGTAATACCAGCATTACAGACGGTAACGGGAATTACTCTGTCGCTGGTGCGACATACGGTGTCTTTGCTGATAAGGACTGCACGAAACAGCTTGCCACCCTTACGACTGATGAAAACGGAAATACAGATGTTGCAGAGGTAAAGGCTGGCACAGTCTATATCAAGGAACTTTCTGCACCAGCAGGATATAAAGTAGATAAAACTGTATATTCCTTAAAGGTTGAAGCTGGAAAAACAGCGACCTTGAACGTATCAGATACACCGAAAGTAACAGACACTTTGATTGAGCTTTTCAAGATTGATATGGAAACACAGAAAGACAATCCGCAAGGGAACGTTTCTCTAGCAGGTGCAGAATTTACATGGAAGTATTATGCAGGCTTCTATAACAAAGACAATCTCCCTGCCGAAGCTACTCGTACATGGGTTACAAAGACAATCGCTGAAACAGACAGCGACGGGACAAC